>JALSMF010000349.1 GCA_026987795.1 Bacteroidales bacterium | reverse complement strand
TAACTTCTGCGTAGGATATCAGTTTTGTGTTAATTTTAAATTTTTTCAGTAAAAAAACAATATATTTTAAATTAAAAAGAAATAATATTCCGAAAAGCAGTGAGAACACAGAGATTATTTTCAGATAAAAAATATTTTCGCTGCTGATGCCTGTTTCTTTGTCGGAATATGCAAACAAGAAAAAAATACCGCCAATAAAGCCTGCAAGCAAAGTTATAAGCATTTGGCTCAAGCTTCCCACGGAAGTTGCTGCTGCGGCTTTTCCGCGATATTGTTTTTCCAGAATAAAAACCCGTCCTATTATTTCGCCTGTTCGGTTTGGAGAAATGAGGGCAAACGGTATTCCGGATAAAACGGCTTTATAAGCAACAGAAAGTTCTACATTTTTTATTTTATCTATCAGAAACCTCCATTTTACAGTTTCGACAAACCAATTCAGAGGCATTAGTAAAAATGCGGTAAATATAAGACATATAGATATTTCGTCAAATTGCGAAATAACAAAATCCGTTGTTTTATATCCTTTAATCTTTAAAAAAATAAAATAAAAAGATGCAATTGTAATTGCGGTTTTGAATATGAGAGAGAAGATTTTTTTTGTTTTTTTTTGCACCTGGAATGTTTTTAATGTGCAAGGTTAAGTTTTGAAACTTAATTTACAAACATTTTTTTGCCGTAAATGAGAATGTACTTCCCTTTCCGTATTCTGTTTCTAAAAATATTTTCCCGTTATTTTTTTCGACAAATTCTTTGCATACGGCTAAGCCTAAGCCGGAGCCTTTTTCATTATCAGTTCCTGCGGTGGTAAACATTTCACTTTCATCAAATATTTTATTTTTTTGCTCTTCCGGTATTCCTGTTCCTGTATCGGATACGTTTATCTGAAAACAATCTTTCTTTTCATAAACGGTTATTTCTATGTAACCTCCCTTACTCGTATATTTTAAAGCATTAGACAAGAGGTTTCTGAGAATTGTTTTAAACATTTCTTTATCAAAAAATACACAATCGTTATCGCTGTTTTTCTTAAATGTCAGGTTAATATTTTTTCTTTCGGCATTAATCTTATAAAACGAAATAGCTTCAGAAATAACTTCAGTTAAGTTTATGTTTTCAGGGCAAAAAGCAACTGAACCGGTTTGAGATTTAGCCCAGTGCAGCAGGTTTTCCAGAAGTTTGTATCCGTTTTCGGCAGATAAATAAATATATTCCGTAAGTCTTTTGATTCTGTTCAAATCATTATTTGCGATATCTTCTTTTAAAAGTTCGGAGAAACCCATAATTTGATTAAACGGATTTCTTAAATCATGAGCTATAATAGAGAAAAACTTATCTTTTACCGAAATTGTCTTTTTTAATTCTTCTTCTGCTTTAATCCTGTCGGTAATATCATTAATTATAACTATATATGCGGGTTTAGATTTATATGATATTGCAGATATAACAATAGAAACATTCAGAGTATCTTTTTTAAAGTTAAAGACTTTAATATTGTCAATTAAGATAAAGTCAGTTCCGTTTTCTATTTTTTTTACGGCTTCATTTACTATTTCTTTTGAATCCGGATGAACCAACTCTTCCAATAAGACTTTTTCAATGTAATTAAACTCTGCTTCTTTTATGTATTTTTTTAAAGCATTATTGAATAAAACTATTTTGCCTTCGCTGTAAATTAATATCGGCATAGGCGAATATTCAAACAGTATTTTATAAAACTTTTCGCTTTCTTTCAGTTTTTTTCTTACTTGTCTTTCTTTTGTAATATCCTGCATTACAACAAGTATAGACTTCTCTCCTTTCCATGTTACAATTTCCGTATTTATTCTTACGTCTCGCAGGTTTCCGGCTGCATCAATAACTTTAAAGTAAAATCTTTTTTGTTTAATTTCAGAATTTAAAATTTTATTGATAGTGCTGAAGAATCTTTCTTTGAAAGGAGAAGACAAGAAATCTTTTACAGGTTTATCAAGTAATTTGTCAGAACTTAACCCGAAAAAATTTTCTGTTGCCTTATTTATAAACTTAAACTTATTTTCCCGAACAACAAAAATTGCTTCGCTGACATTATTGAAAATATGGTGTATATTTTGAGTGCGTTCGGTATTTTCTAATTGAAGACGCTTTTGTTTATCAATGTCATAAGCAATTGACAGTCTTTTAAGTCCTAAGTTTTTTATGTCAACTAATACATCGTGAATCAAAAACCATTTATTTTCGTCTTTATTAAAAAATTCCCTGTTCAGATCATTAAATTTCTTGCCGAAATCATCTTTTCTCTTGGCATAATCACAAAAATCACACGGTCCTTCAATTTTATTTTCAAAGACTTCCCAGCATTTTTTTCCTTCAATATTTCCGTATTTACTTTTCGTTTTTTGGTTTGCGTATATAATTTCAAATGTATCTTTATCTGTTAAAAAAACTAATGTATCAAGTTTGTCATAAATTGCACCGTAATCCGTAATATCTTTATATTCTGCAATATATTCCTGCGTGATTTTTTTTCTCAAATCACGGTTTTCTGCCTTAAGCCTGTTTATTTCATTTATATACTTTTCTTTTTCGGTCATTAAAGAAAACAGCGGGATTTATTTTTAATCTCTAAAGATAATATCTTTTACCGTTAACTGCAAACTTATTTTTCCTCTAAATTCATTTTCACTGACAGAATAACAAATATCAAAATAGGGTTTAGGTTCTGCCGACATTTTTTCATAATATTCGGGCTCAAAAGAAAATGCTATACCTTGCATCACAACACCGTTTGTATCAACAACTTCTAATTTTAAATGGTCTTTATTCGCTCCTACTCTTTTCGAATTTCCTGTGTCTCTAACGTTTTTTGTAATAAAAACGGGGGTCATATTACCGGGACCGAAAGGTGCCATTTGACTCATTATTCTGTAAAATCTGTCATCAATTTCAGAAAATTTAAGTTCTGCATCTACATTAATAATCGGGATTAGTTGTTCCGGTTTTATGGTTTTTGAAACATACTCTTCAAAACATTCCGAGAAGGCATCAATATTTTCGGTCTTGAGAGATAAGCCGGCAGCAAATTTATGCCCTCCGAAATTCTCCAGCAAATGACTGCAGGCATTTATTGCTTCATATATGTTGTAATCAGACACAGAGCGTGCAGAACCGGTAGCAATTCCGTTCGATTCGCCTAATACGATTGTAGGGCGATAATACGTTTCTGTTAAACGCGAAGCAACTATTCCTACGACACCTTTATGCCAATTTTTGTCATATACAACAGTTGTTTTTCTGTTTCTCAGGTCAATATCGTTACCTATAATTCTCAATGCATCGTGAGTTATGTTTCTGTCAAGCTCTTTTCTTTCGGTATTAAAGATATCAATATTTTTAGCAAAACCGTGTGCAAGTTTTGAGTTATCCGAAATAAGTAATTCTACGGCAGACATACCCGATTCTATTCTGCCTGCGGCATTTATACGCGGTCCTATTTTGAATACGCAATCAGAAATATTCAGTTGCTTATCCTTAACTCCTGCTGTTTTTTTTATGGTTTTAAGTCCGGTTAAAGGATTTTCGTTAAGTTTTTTTAAGCCGTAAAAAGCTAATATTCTGTTTTCTCCGGTTACCGGAACAATATCCGATGCAATGCTTACGACTGTTAAATCTATAAAATTGTATAATTCCTCTTCAGGTATTTTATTTTTTTCGGAAAAAGCTTGCATAAACTTAAAGCCAACACCGCAACCGGAAAGATTTTTATCGGGGTACCGGCAATCGGGTCTTTTAGGGTCAAGGACTGCTGCGGCATTCGGTATTTTTTCACCCGGTGTATGATGGTCACAAATTATAAAGTCAATATTTTTATCGTTTGCATAGTCAATTTTTTCAACGGCTTTAATGCCGCAATCGAGGGCAATAACCAAAGAATATGAGTTTTCATCTGCATAATCAATACCCTTGTATGATATACCGTATCCTTCGCTGTATCTGTCGGGAATATAGTATGCAATTTGTTCAAAGTATTTTTTAAGAAAAGAGAAAACTAATGCTACGGAAGTTGTTCCGTCAACGTCATAATCGCCGTAAATCAATATTTTTTCATTCCGAAGGCGTGCTTTTTCCAAACGGGCAACAGCTTTATCCATATCTTTCATCAAAAACGGATTGTGTAAACCTTCTAATGAAGGTCTGAAAAAAGCTTTTGCTTCATCGTAAGTTTTAATGCCTCTTTGTGCAAGAAGATTTGCCAAAGTTTCATTAAGTAAATTTCCGTCTTTTTGTAATGCCTCCTGCAAATGTCGAATAACTGACTCTTCTGCTTTTTCTTTAACTATAACTTTTTTATTCATGCAAATTTCAATGATTAATTTTTTAATATATATTCGTCAATTGTATCTAAAGTTTCCGGATTCATAACTTTTACGGATACTTTTTTTCCGTCAATATATATCAAAACTAAAGCATTTTGGGTAGTAAAGCCGCTTACTGCATTTGTCCACGGAACAGATTTATCCTGTGCATAATAAGGAGCTCCTGCAGCACCGTTATTTATTTGCCATAAAGTTCGCTTTCTCAGCAATTTGTTAAATTTGTATTTTTCGGGGTAGATGTTAACATCCGGGGTTATTTTTACTTTATTATAATTATGTTCATCTCCGGTTAATACAGCTACAACTTTAGAACTCTTATTTATTAAAATATCCAAATACTCATCTCTCCTTTGTATTATTCCTTTGTCAACCGGTTTGCCTGCTATGTAAGGACGATATTTATTATTTCCGTTATACCACATATCATCGCCTACATGTCCTCCGTTAGGAAAGACAGGTGTATGCTGTGTAACAAATATATGGTCAATATCTTTATCTTTCTCAAGTTTTTGGATTGTTTTATCCAACCATTCAAGCTGTTTGTCCATTATATAGCCGTGAAGATTTCCGCTTGTTCGATGATTATATTTCAATGAGGGGCAATACCAGTAATCAGAATTTAAAACAATGACAGCAACATTGTCATAAATATAATAAAAGGTTGTTTCACTATAGGGAGGAAAATCGGTTTTGTCGGGATTAGGGTCATATATCGAGCCGTCTTCGCTTTCAGGCCCGTTTTCGGAATTTACAAAATTAGCGGCAAACACAGCTGCCGATGATTCTGTTTCAAAAGGAAACCCTGTCACCGAACCTCTTCTTTTTCCTTCTTTATTTACAAATTGAACTCCCGTAAATTCGTGATTTCCGACTGTTGCAATAAACGGAAAATAGTGAGCAAAAGGCTCAATTGCACGTTTCCAGTTTGCGTACTGTAAATTTATCTCATCCTTATCGGACACATAACCGTTTACAAGGTCGCCGGTGAATTGCATAAATGCTGCATTATTCATATTTGCAAGAGCTGCAATTTTTCGCATAATATAAAAATTAGTTCCGTAAAGATTCTTCTCTCCTCCGCCTTGTCCGTTTCTTGAGTCGCTGGCATAAGCAAAAACAAACGGTTTGCGTTTTCCTTTTTCCGGTGCCGTTTTAAAAGAATATTTCTGAGATAAGTTACCGTATTTTACTTCGTAAACATATTCTGTATCAGGGCTTAAATTATCAATTTTTATTTCGTGGTGTTTCAAATTTTTACCTGAAGAATATTTTCTTCCCTTTACAATTACTTCTGCTTTCGCATTTTTGTTTAGGTCAAAAGAAATTACGGCACTGCTCGGAGTTAACAGATTTACAAAAGGACCTTCCGTTATTGTTTCAGCAATTTCAAATTGGTTATTTTTATATTTAAATGAAACAATTCCGTCATAAATTAAGTTTCCTTTGTCATCGGCAATTCGGTATGACAATGTTCCGAAACCTTTACTTTCCCAATCTGTCATATCATATTTCCCTGATAAGTTTTTTTTGATATTAATTTCGCTCATTCCGTTTTCTATTACGGAAGTTTTTTTAAACCATACAGGCATAGGATATTCAGAGTGCTCATAATCAATGAGTCCGTAATATAATTTACCTGAAAAATCAGCTTTAAAATCGAATTTTATTCCTTTTGATGTTGCAGAGCAACTTTCTTTAATATCAGTAAAAGAATAGATTGCCTTTTTTTCGTCGGCATAGAATTTTTTTCCGGCTAATTCGTAATAAATTTTACCGTTTTTATCCTTATAAATTCCGGAATAAACCGAAGGAATTTCGTTTTGAGATTTTAATAATTGACTGAATATTAAAAAGACAACAATTAAAGATATGTTTTTCATTTTGTTTGTTTTTTAATTTTTATAATCCGTAAAGATAAAAAAGATATCTAAATGTTTTTATTTTTATATTGAAGAGTGGTGTTATATTATCAAAGTTACGACAACAATACAATATTTTTTAAAAAATACGTTTAAAAATATAACTTTGCGATTCCAAAATACGAAACATTGAAAAAAAAACTTTTTTTTATTTCTGTTCTTTTTTCCGTTACACTTGCTTTTTTTTCTTGTTCAACAGAAAAAAATACCGCTGTTACAAGATTTTATCATAACACTACGGCATATTTTAATATCTATTTTAACGGTTACGAAAGTTTTAAAAACGGGCTTAAAACAATAGAAGAAACTCCTGAAGATTACACCCGAATGCTGCCGATTTACAAATCTGACAGAAAAGAAATAAAAAATTCCGTAGCCGGAGATATGGATAATGCAATAAAAAAAGCCGTAAAAATGATAAAAATGCATTCTATTACGGTAAAACCCAAGAGAAAAAGCCCCAAAAAAGGAAAAAGAGGATATAAACTTACCGAAAAAGAAAAAGCATTTTATTCTAAAACAGAATACAATAAATATGTTGATGATGCTTATTTACTTATAGGAAAAGCCCATTATTATAAAGGAGATTATTTAGGCGGACTGAGATCTTTGCATCTTATAATTAACAAATTCAGAAACGAAGAAATAAAATATGACGCATTATATTGGGTTGCCAGAATGAAAATTGCCGAAAATAATTTTTCGGAAGCAATAAATTACCTGAAACTGATTACTGACGACCCTAAGCACCCCGAAAGACTTAACTTTGCCATAGACGAGGCTTATGCGGATATTTTTATTAAGCAAAAAAAATATAATGAAGCAATCAAGAAATTAAATTACCTTATTTCAAAAACTAAAAAGAAAAAAAATAAGGCGAGATATAAATATATAACTGCACAACTTTATCAAAAAATAAACGAAGGAGATAAAGCTATAAAATTATTTGCAGATGTCGTAAAAATGAACCCGCCTTATGAAATGGCATTTAATGCAAAAATAAATATGGCTAAAGCATTCTTAAACAGTTCTGAAGGCTCTGAAGAAATAAGAAAAATCTTGAACAAAATGCTTAATGATGACAAAAATATTGATTTTCAAGACCAAATTTATTATGTTTTGGCAGGAATTGAGCAAAAAGAAGGAAATGAAAACATTGCCGTTCAGGATTATCTGCTTTCTGTAAGGAAAAGTATTTCTAATGATAATCAAAAAGCATTGTCATACCTGGCATTAGCCGAAATTTATTTTAAAAACAAAAAATATCTTCAGGCGGGAAATTATTTTGACAGCACAATGACAGTTCTTAAAAGTGATTATCCTGAATATGATATTATTTCCAAGAAAACTAAAAATATAAAAGCACTTACCGATAACTTAAAACTTATAGCTTATGAAGACAGTATTCTGCGTATTGCAAAAATGGATTCTGCCGACCGAATTGCATACATCGAAAACATAATCGCAAAGATAAAAGCAGAAGAAGCTGCAGCAAAAAATGCGGGTATGTCAAATTACAGAAATATTGAATTTATGCAGGGAGATTACAGCCAAAACCCGACGGCAGGAAAATGGTATTTTTATAATCCTCAGGCAATAAGTATCGGAAAATCAGAATTTTTAAAAGTTTGGGGGAAGCGAAAGTTAGAAGACCACTGGAGGCGAAAAAATAAACAGGTTTTATCTTTTAACGATGAAGAAGATGATGAAGTAAAGCAAGATTCAGGAAGGGTTACCGATAATAAAAAAATTGAATACTACCTTCAG
>JALSMF010000348.1 GCA_026987795.1 Bacteroidales bacterium | reverse complement strand
CAGGACTTGCCTCTTACAGATTCTTTGCAAGCACTGTCAAATCAACGCATTGCAAAGGCTTATT
The DNA here is from genome assembly GCA_026987795.1 of Bacteroidales bacterium. GTDB lineage: Bacteria > Bacteroidota > Bacteroidia > Bacteroidales > JAADGE01 > JAADGE01. The sequence continues at coordinate 3,501 of JALSMF010000348.1, read as the reverse complement.
TTGATGCCGGAGTCGTATATGAAAGGAAAATGAAAGATTATTCCGAAGCCGAAAAAGCATTTAAAACTTTAATCAAAAGATTTCCTGATAACGATTTGGCTTTAGAAGCATACTTTAACCTGTATATGCTTAATTACAAATATAAAAACAATAAAAAAGAAGCAGAAAAATACAGAAACATAATATTAAAAAAATATCCTTACAGTAAATACGCACAAATTTTATCAGACCCGAACTATCTTGTTAAGCTTAGAGAAAACAAAAAAACAATTGACAAATTATACGAAGAAGCATATAAATATTTCAAAAAAGGAGAATATAAGGAAGTAATAAACAAAACCGAAGAGGCATTTAAAATATCAGAAGAAAATTATTTAACCCCTAAATTTTTATATCTTAAAGCCAATGCAACGGGAAGCCGCGGAAATTGGCAAGAGATGAAAACAATATTACAAGACCTGATAAAAAAATATCCTAAAGATGAAATAACCCCTCAGGCACAAAAAACACTTGCTCTGTTAAACAGCGGAAAATATGACCCGAATTATTATAAATTTAATGAAGATACGGCTCATTATTACATTATCATTACAAATAAAACAGAAAATGACACGGTTACAAATATTCTTAAATACAGACTTACTACTTTTAATGCAATAACCTATCCTGAAGGTAATATTAAAACTGAACAAATTAAACTGAACGAAAATAATAATGTTAATATAATCAGAACCGGAATTTTTTCCGATGCCGAAAATGCTTTAAATTTTAAAAAGAAATTTGAGATATCGGGAAATATGAAAAATATTCCGACAACAACTTATAAAACTATGATTATTTCTGTCAATAATTTTGAGAAACTGAAGAAATTACCTATTATTGAAAAATATTTCGATTTTTATCAAAAATATTACCTGCAAAGTTTTTAATTTATGTTTCTTATAGCCGTTGCACTTGCTCCGATTATTACTCTTCTGATATATTTTAACTATCGGGACAAATATGAAAAAGAACCTCGACAGTTACTTTCTAAAGTTTTTATATTCGGTATTTTAACGGTTATACCTGTTTATTTTACAGAAACAGCACTGACAAACTATTGGCACGCAAAATATTCCTTTCCGGATATGGCTGTTCATACAGCTGCATACGACTCTTTTGTTGTTGCCGCATTAACGGAAGAATTTTTTAAAATTCTGGTATTTTTTATTTTTATATGGAATAATAAAAATTTTAACGAAAAATTCGACGGAATAATTTATGCCGTTTTTATCTCTATGGGCTTTGCCTCTGCCGAAAATATCTTATATGTTCTCGGCAGCGGTTTCGGAACAGGCATAATAAGAGCTTTTACAGCTGTTCCCGCTCATGCAATATTTGCAGTTACGTCAGGCTATTTTCTTGCTTTGGCAAAATTTAAGCCTTCCGGAAAAGCCTTATACCTCTTTTCTGCTTTGGCAATTCCGGTTTTAATACACGGGTTATATGATTTTATTCTTCTGGCAAAAAATGATATTTTACTTTTGCTTTTCGTTCCTTACCTTATTTTTATACTTATTGCTGCTCTTAAAGGTATGAAAAAACACTCTGATAATTCAAGATTCAGAAAATAAACTTACCAAAATTTATATTAACGGAACAACCTCCTCAAAAACAATATCGCTGAGGCTGTTATTATTTTCTTTAATTAACTGCATATAATGCAATACACTGCTCCTGAGAGTATTATTTCTTAATGCCGTCTGCCTTAAAGCTCTTGCAACAGATTTTCTGACATAAATACTTTCGTTTTCTGAGAATTCTGCAGCTTTTTTAAGATATTGTTCAAAAAAAGCATCTTCAGTCTCTTTATCAATTAAAGCAATGCGAGATATTAATACAAAACCTGCCGAAATTAAAAACTTTTTTTTGCTGTTTAAAAGCAAATCAATCTGAGGATAAAATCGTTTATCTTTTTCAAGAATATTTAATACAAGCTGCTCTGCGAGCTCTTGAGTGCTTATTAAGCTGTAAATATCTTCAAAGTCATTGCCGCAAATTAAGTTTGTATCGTCAATCATAAAAGACAAAATTAATGTCTCTCTGAAGTTCTTTTTTCTTAAAAGCTTTGCAAGTTCTCTGTCGGGTTTATATTTATTTGCAATTTCTCTTAATTGTAATAAGCCGACTCCGAAGTTTTTTTGATAATAAAGTCCCATCCTTTTCATTCCGTCGGCACTTTCTCTGTTTTCAGAAAGTCTTATCTCTTTCAGAATATTATTCAATTTTTTTTCAGGGGAAAACATATTATTGAGTGTAATAAAATTAAACACAAAATTAAAATATTTCGTCACTTAAAACGTTTTTATAAAATAAAAAATCAAATATTTCGTCCTGTTTTTTAACTTTATGCAACTTTTATTCGTAAATTGCAGTCTTAAATAAAAATTAATTTAAACTTAAAATTACCGAATTATGAAAACTAAAAATTTTAAAATCTTAGCAATTATTTTTGCACTCGGACTATTTGCTCTTTCATCTTGCGAAAAGCCCGACCCCGATTCACAGTCAGCCGAAGACGACGCAAGAGGCAGCTATATTATGGCAGATGCCTTTGCTGTATCAAATAACGAAGCCGGTGATGACGGAACCGGAAAAGCGGCATATCCCGCAGGGATGACCGTTGTCAGAGATTCTGTCGCACACACCGTAACAATTACTTTTGATAATTGCGAATACCTCGGAAAAGTAAGAAACGGTATTATACACATTGCTTATGAAAGGTTATTTAATATCGGCTTAAGAGCCGTAAACCTTAATATTACTTTTGAAAATTATACTATTGACGGCGTTAAAGTGGAAGGAACCATTGAAACAACTTTCGGCGGAACGTATAAAGTTCCTGAAATACACGTTGTTGCAACCGCTATGAAAGCTACTTTCCCCGACGGTAAATTTATTTCTTGGTCGTCAGATATGACATATACAATTACCGAAGGTTTCGGAGACTATGACATTAGTAATAATGTTTTGGAAATTTCAGGAACAATTAACGGAACAAACAGAGCCGGTAAAGACTATACTTCTGTTTGGAATAAAGTAACCTTAAAAAGAATTTGTCCTGACGGATATCCGGTTTCGGGAACTGTTACAATTACAAGCGACAAAGGAGAAACGGTTATAGATTACGGTAACGGAGAATGTGACGATGAAATAACAATAACTAACGAAGGAGTAACGGTAACTATCAATTTGAACTCTTAAACCAACGGATAAAATCACCCAAAAGACCGGTATTTAATAAATATCGGTCTTTTTTTATGCGTAAAATTGCCGATTTAATGAAAAGTTTATAATTTCGTAAAATTACTTATTACCATTATTATAAAACACATGAAAAAAATCATCTTATTTCCTACATTGTTTTTATTTTTTATCGGATTTGCACAAACTCCTGTTGACAGCCTTTTAAAAGTTGCAGAATCTTCAAACATTGATACTGTTAAGATTAAAATTTATTCT
>JALSMF010000347.1 GCA_026987795.1 Bacteroidales bacterium | reverse complement strand
TAGTTTTGACCATTGGGTTTTTTATTTTTATTGCACCACCCGTAAAGTTGGTTGGTTACCCATTCTAAAGAATCTTCTAAAAAATTGTGATATTTTATTTCGTAGGCAGCCATCTTTTCCTTGTATCTTTTATATTCAGACCAATTTGCCTTTTCAGGTTTTTCGGGTTTTTCGGGTGCAACAGGCTTTTTTTTATACATCAAGATTCTTATGTACTCCCTGAAATATCTTGCAATTCCTTTTGTATGAGATTGAACACTGTATTTTAACTTAATGGGTAACGCTCGTAAAGAATCGTAATATGCAGGAGGTTTTATTTTGTAACCGTGCATTTCGGCAAGTTTGTCCTGATATTTTTCAACTTGAGATATAACTGTATTTCTTCTTCTTAAAGAATTTTCGGGATTTAATTTCGGACTGTAATATGTAGGGGCTTTTAACAGTCCGACTAAAACGGCAGCTTGTTCTAAGGCCAGAGAATCCGGAGTTGTATCGAAAAATGTTCTTGCTGCAGATTTAATTCCGAAAGCATTACTTCCAAAATCTACTGTTGTGAGATACATAGCTATTATTTCCTGTTTTGTGTAGTTTCGTTCTAATCTTACGGCTGTTACCCATTCTTTAAGTTTGGTAATAATTAAATTTGTTTTTCCGTGTAACCCCGTCTGGTATTCTGACGAGTCAATACGCATTTTATATAAATTTTTTGCAAGTTGTTGAGTTATGGTACTGCCTCCGCCGGACAAATCCATTGTAGCGACACCTTTAATAACCCTCAATAAAGCTCTTGCATCAATCCCAGAATGTTCATAAAACCTTATATCTTCTGTTGCAATTAAGGCATTTAATAAATTTGGAGATACGTCATTAAAATCAACTATCGTCCTGTTTTCTTTAAAAAACTTTCCTAACATTACTTGATCCGAAGAGTAAATTTCTGTTGCAAGATTTGTTTTAGGATTTTCCAACTCTTCAAAACCGGGAAGTTTCCCGAACACATTCTTATTTATAAGTATAAATATAATGCCGATGAATAAAAAAGGGAATAAAACTGTAATCCAGAATATTATTAAAAAGCGCTTGTTTCTCCTTTCCATAAAATTGATAAATTATATTCAAATTCGATATAATCAAAACGTAAAATTAATAAAAAAATGCAAATCTGTTTCTCAAAAACACTACTTAAAGCCTTTAATTTTACAACTCGCACACAATCAAGAACTTATTATCTTGAGTTAAATAAAATTTTGAACTTCGTTTTTTATTTACTTTAATTTGCAGTTTTTAAAATTAAATACAACACCTGTTTTTTAATATCTGTTATGAGTAAAAATCTTGTCATTGTCGAGTCTCCTGCTAAAGCCAAAACAATTGAAAAATTTCTCGGAAAAGACTATAAAGTTAAATCAAGTTTCGGGCATGTACGTGATCTTGCAAAAAAGAATTTCGGAGTTGACATTAAGAATAATTTCAAACCGGAATATATTATTATGCCTGATAAAAAGAAGGTAATTGCTGATTTAAAAAAGGAAGTTAAAAATGCTGATACTGTTATTTTGGCATCTGATGAAGACCGAGAAGGTGAAGCAATTGCATGGCATTTATTTGAAGTGCTGAAACTCAAAAATAAAAGCACACAGCGAATTGTTTTTAACGAAATTACAAAAGAAGCAATAAAAAATGCCGTAGAAAATCCCGGCTCAATTAATTTCAATCTTGTAAATGCTCAACAAGCTCGCAGAATTTTAGACAGGTTAGTCGGCTTTGAGTTGTCGGCGGTGTTATGGCGAAAAGTCCGGTCAAAGTTATCTGCAGGGAGAGTTCAGTCTGTTGCAGTTCGCCTTTTAGTAGAAAAAGAAAGAGAAATAAATGCCTTTAAATCCGAAGAATTTTACAAAGTTACGGGAGAATTTGTTTCCCCGGAAGGGGACAGGTCTTTTAAGGCTGAATTAAATGAAAAATTAAATACAGAAAAAGATGTTGTAAGTTTTTTTGAAAGCCTAATCAATCCTGAATATTATGTTTTTGATGTTGAAAAAAAACCGGGAAAACGTTCTCCTTCCGCACCTTTTACAACATCATCACTGCAGCAGGAAGCAAGCCGAAAGTTAGGCTTTCCCGTAAATAAAACAATGCGTATTGCCCAAAAACTTTATGAGTCGGGGTTTATAACTTATATGAGAACAGATTCCGTAAGTCTGTCCTCTTTAGCTTTAAAGGCTGCAAAAGAAGTAATTGAGAGAGAATTTGGAGATAAATATTATAAAAAAAGGATTTATAAAACAAAATCTAAAAATGCTCAGGAAGCACACGAAGCAATTCGCCCTACATATTTAGATAAAAAATCCGTTAGTAATATTTCGGACGAAGAGCGACTATACAATTTAATCAGAAAAAGAACTTTAGCTTCTCAAATGGCTGATGCAAAATTTGAAAGAACAAATATTACGGTAGGAATAAAAGGTAGAGACTATAAATTTACAGCATCAGGCGAAGTATTAAAATTTCCGGGATTTTTAAAGATTTATTCCGATAAAACAGAAGATACATTATTACCTGCTTTGAGCAAAAGTGAAAAATTAAATGCTTTATATTTAGAGGCAACAGAGCAATTCAGCAAACCTCCGGCAAGATATTCTGAAGCATCTCTTGTTAAGCAGCTGGAAGACAAAGGTATCGGACGTCCGTCAACTTATGCTCCCACAATATCCACAATACAAGCAAGAGGATATATGGTTAAAGAGAGCCGAGAAGGGGTTAAGAAAAAAGTTAAACATATTATTCTGAAAAACGGTAAAGTTAAAGTAAAGAATGAAACAAAAACTTTCGGTGCCGAGAAGAATAAATTATTCCCGACCGATATAGCTATGGTAGTAACCGACTTTCTTAAAGATAATTTTGAAAATATTATTGATTATAACTTTACTGCCGATGTTGAGAAACAGTTTGACGAAATTGCAGAAGGAAAAATTATTTGGCATAAAATGATAGAAGACTTTTATGATGATTTTCATCAAAAAGTTGAAAATACAATAGAAAATGCTGAAAGAAATGCCGGAGAAAGAATACTTGGCAAAGACCCGGCAACAGGAAAACAAATTTCTGCCAGACTCGGAAAATACGGACCGGTTATTCAACTCGGCACATCTGAAGATGAAAATATTAAGTTTGCAAGTTTAAGAAAAGACCAACATATTGAAAATATCACTCTTGAGGAAGCCCTTGAACTGCTTGAAAATTCCGGTAACGGAAGATTGCTGGGGAAAGACCCGGTAACCGGGGAAAACGTATATGTTCGGTTTGCAAGATACGGAGCTGTTGCCCAACTCGGAGACGCAAAATCCGATAAAAAACCAAAGTACGCAGGTCTTTTAAAAGGAATGAATATTGATACGGTAACACTCGAAGAAGTTTTGGAACTCTTTAAACTTCCGCGAGACGTAGGAACATTTGAAGGAAAAAAAGTTGTGGCGGCAGTAGGAAGATTCGGACCTTATATCAGACACGATTCAAAATTTGTGTCTCTGAAAAAGACTGACGACCCTTTAACAATTACCATAGAAAGAGCAGAAGAACTGATAAAAGAAAAAAGAGAAAAAGACAAAAAACGTTTAATAAAAGAATTTAAAGAAGACGAAACCGTTAAAGTAATAAAAGACAGATGGGGAAAACCATGCATATATTTTAATAAAAAATATATACGGTTGTCCGCAAAAGTAAAACCGGAAGAACTAACTTACGAAGATTGTATAAAAATAGCAGAAAAAGAACTCGGTTCAACCAAAAAAACAAAAAAAACGACCCGAAAAACAAAAAAATAAAATGAGCATTTTAATTAAAGACTTTTTCATTTCTTATAATAAGGATATTTCCGAAAATTATTCGCTTTATAATAATGAAGATTTAACAGGCTCTGAAATCATAATTCCTGATGAAAATACAAAAATAGAATCCTTACGTGCAGATATTGCAATAATAGGAGTTCCAGAAGACAGAAACTCAAAAAATAAAGGATGTGCCTCAGCACCCGATGAAATAAGAAAAGAACTTTATAAACTTTATAAACCTTCAAAAATTAATATAGCCGATTTAGGAAACCTTAAAAAAGGAAAAAATGTAAATGATACATATTCGGCTTTATCTGAAATTGTTTACGAATGTTTTAAAAACGAAACAGCAGTTATAATTCTCGGAGGAAGTAAAGACTTAACTGTCCCCGTATGCAAAGCATATGAAAAAGGAAAGAAAAGATTTAATCTCTGCGTCATAGACTCTGCCTTTAATCTCGGTGACGAGCCTGACCTAATAAGTCCGGAAAACAATCTTACACACATTATAAATAAAAATAAAAAACTTTTTGCATATACTAATATCGGTTTTCAAACGTATTATAATTCACCGCAAGAAATTAATTATATTAAGAACAAATACGAAGCTATAAGACTTGGTGAAGCAAGAACAGACCTTTTCGGTAACGAACCCTATATAAGAGATGCCGATTTTGTTGTTGCAGACATAAGCAGTGTTAAAATGAGTGATGCACCGGCAAATATTAACCCTCCCGTTCACGGGTTTTACGGAGAAGAAATGTGTCAATTGGCAAAATACGCAGGGCTCAGCGATAATGTTTCGGCATTCGCATTATTTGAAATAAATCCTGAATATGACATAAGAAACAGGACATCAGCGTTGGGAGCCCAAATAATTTGGCACTTTATAGAATCATTTTACAAAAGAAAAAATGAAAATGATAAAAACATAATTAAAAAATATAAAAAATACATCGTAAATATTGAAGAAACAACTGAAAAGCTGGTTTTTTATAAAAGCCCGAAAACAAACAGATGGTGGGTTGAAGTACCTTATCACGTCAAAAGCAACGAACTGGTATATTTGCTGTCATGCACTTTCGACGATTACCTCAAAGCCGGCAATAATGAAATTCCGGAGCGATGGTGGAACTTTTATAAAAAATTAAACTAAATTAAAACGCTTTTAAAATTCAGATTTACAGACAAATAGAACATTAAGACTTAAACGTATTATTTTAATTTTCATAAATTTAATCATTTTTTTGAGTTTAATTCAAAAAAAATTATTTATTTTGTGTTTACATGAAGAAAATATATCTATACATATTATTTTCAATACTGTCAATAGAAATATTTTCTCAGCAAGACCCGCAGTTTGCACAAAATGCTGACAACCTGCTTTTTACCAACCCTGCTTTTGCAGGAATGACAGAAGGAATTTGTGCTTCGGCAATAAACAGGCAGCAATGGATAGGTTTTGAAGGAGCACCCGCAACAACTCTCGGAGGAATACACACCGGTATAAAGTTGTTCGGAATAAAAGGAGGAATAGGTCTTTCTATAGTTGATGACAGATATGAATTTGAAAAAGATTTTCAGGCGAAACTTGCATATTCATATCATAAAAAAATAGGATTAGGAGTGCTGGGTATAGGAGCCGAGACCGGAATAATAAATAAAGATTTGAACGGTAACTGGAAATATCCGGATCCGGACGGAAGTAATGACGGATTAATACCTCAGCAAAGCGTAAGAAAAATAGTTCTTGATTTAGGATTGGGATTATTTTACAAAGTCGGAGACAGGTTCTATGCAGGCATTTCTGTTTCGCATATTAACTCTCCGGATATTAATTATCCGAATATAGGCACGGCATCATTTTTGCGTCCTCACTATTTCGGAACTGCCGGTTATAATTTCAGAATGCTTAACAGCCCTGTCGAAATGCAACCGTCGGTTTTTGTTAAGTTTGACGGAACCAAGTTGCAATACAGTGCTAATATTACGGCTTTGTACAATAAAAAAATATCTGTAGGCGTTTCCTATAGAAATCGCGAATCGGTAATTCCGATGGTGGGAATCAATTTACCTAACGGATTAAAAGTCGGATTTGCATATGAACTGCCCGTAACAAGAATGATAACAGTTACAAAAGGAAGTACCGAAGTTTTTGTCGGATACTGTTTTGACTTTTGGGGAGCAGGAAATAATTACAGATACAAAAGTATACTCTATTTATAAAAATTACAGAATAAAACTAAACTACTTTAATTAAAATAACACAGGTATCATGAAAAAATTGATTTTTTTATCATTTGCATTGACGGTATTGATTTTGGGAAGTTGCGGAGACAAAGGATCTCAAGGCGAATTAATAGGTGTCGGAGACGCCGGAGATTGGTTTGAACCAAATCCTTACGGGATGGTATTTATTCCTCAGGGAAGTTACAATATGGGGTTAAACGACCAAGACATAACATACGCGAATACTCAGCAAACAAAAACTGTATCCATAGATCCTTTCTGGATGGATGAAACAGAAATAACAAACAGCGAATACAAACAATTTGTATACTGGGTAAGAGATTCAATTGCCAAAAGATTACTGGTTGCAGCTGATTTTGAGGAGTTCAAAAAAGAAATTGATGAAGAAAAAATGATGGCTATAAACCCGGATTATGACCATGATGACCCCGAAACCTGTTTATTAAACTGGGAAATTGACATAGACTGGAACAGACCTGATGAGGATTTCCAAACCGCATTAAGCGAGTTATACCTTCCTATGCAGGAAAGATTTTATAAACAAAAAGAGATTGATTCAAGAAAACTTATTTTCAGTTATGAATGGATTGATTTGAAACAAGCTGCAAAAAGAAGTAACCAGTATTTTTATAATGAAGATTTTACGGGAGGAGAATATAAAGGAACAGTTGTAAACAGTAAAGGAGAAACCGTTCCCGTAAAAGACCGGTCTGCATTTATTATGCACGGAAAAATAAATGTTTATCCGGATACATTAGTATGGATGAGAGATTATACATATTCTTATAATGAGCCTTTTGCAAGAAGATACTTCTGGCATAATGCTTATAACAACTACCCTGTAGTAGGTGTTACATGGAAACAAGCAAATGCATTCTGCATCTGGAGAACAGACTTAATGAGAAACTATCAACAATCTCAAGGAGAGCCCGTTTTCCAAGATTATAGGCTCCCTACCGAAGCAGAATGGGAATATGCGGCAAGAGGAGGTTTAGACCTGTCAATGTATCCTTGGGGAGGAATTTACACCCGAAACGTACACGGCTGTTTCATTGCTAACTTCAAGCCTTTAAGAGGACGATACGGTGACGATGGTGCAAACAGAACTCTTGCAGTTAAAAAATTTGCTCCTAACGAATACCATTTGTATGATATGGCAGGAAACGTTGCAGAATGGACAAGCAATGCTTATGACGAATCTGCTTACAGTTATACGCATGATTTAAATCCCGACTACAGATACAACGCAAGAAACGAAGACCCTCCGGCATTAAAAAGAAAAGTTGTAAGAGGCGGTTCATGGAAAGACATAGCCTATTATCTTCAAGTAGGTGCCAGAACCTTTGAATACCAAGACTCTGCAAAATCATACATAGGCTTCAGATGTGTAAGATCTTATATGGGAAATGATGAATTTGCTTGGGATGCCAATAATTTTTAAGCCTACTGAAAAAATTAATTATTGAATATTTACCCCTAAGGTATTCTCGGTACATTCGTGAATACCTTAGAAATATATAAAAAGTTATTTTACGGAAAAAAATTTGTTTTAAGTTGAATAATTTTTACCTTTAACCGAATTTTTTGAAAATCAATTATTATTAATTCTAAAATTTTATATTATGGCTAATTTCATAGAGAGTCACAGCTTTAAAGTATTTATGAAGTACTTATACGGATGGGGTGCTTCAGTAGTTTTAATGGGCGCGTTATTTAAATTAATGCATTGGCCCTTTGCGGGAGTAATGCTTACGGTAGGCCTTTCAGTTGAGGCAATCATATTCTTTTTCTCTGCTTTCGAGCCGTTACATGAAGAATTAGACTGGACACTTGTATATCCTCAATTAGCAGGATTAGACGGAGCTATCGATGTTCCCGTTGAAAAAGAAACTTTACCTGCTTCATCGTCAGATGCAATTACCAAATTCAATGAGATGATAGAAAAAGCCGGAGATACAAATCTTTTTGAAAAATTCGGTTCAGGTATTGAGAAGCTAAACACTCAGGTAGCACAAATGACTGATATAACAGACGCTGCAGTTGCCACAAACGAATTTACGGATAATATGAAAAATGCATCTTCCTCAGTATCCGAATTAGCAGGTACATTTACAAAATCTGCAGAAGCCGTTAATTATTCTGCGGAAAACTTATCAGATGCATTTAACGGTGTATCGGAAAAAGTTTCAAAAGGCGGAGAAGAGTTTGCAGACGCATATCAACGATTGACAAGTTCAATGGATTTAGACTTCTCATCTTTAAAGGAAGGCAATTCCGAATATAATACACATATCAGCAGTCTGAACAAGAATCTGTCTGCTTTAAATGCTATCTTTGAATTACAGCTTAACGAAACTGATCTTGAACAAATGATGTCTGACCTTCAAGGTTCAGTTGAGCATTCAAGAAAATACAACCAAGAAATTGCAAAATTAGGACAAAAATTAGAAGCTCTTAATACTGTATACGGAAATATGCTTAGTGCCATGAACGTAAAAATGGACTAATTACATTTTTTACATGAATTTTAATTTATTGTTTAATTTTAAAACATACAGATTATGAGCGGACACGGAAAATTATCTCCAAGGCAGAAGATGATAAACATGATGTATCTTATTCTGACAGCATTGCTTGCAATGAACGTGTCAGCTGAGATATTGAATGCGTTTGTCTTGGTGAATGACAGTTTATCTAAAACCGAAAAAGGTATAAACAGCAAAAATGACGAAGTTTATGCCAAATTTAATGCTAAGTACGAAGCAAACAAAAAGAAAGTCGGACCTTGGAAAGAAAAGGCAGACAGAATAAGTATTCTCAGCAAAGAGTTGAAAGATGAAATTACAGAAATTCAAAAAAAGCTTTTACTGGATGCAGGAGAAGATTATGAAAAGTATTTAAAAGAAGGAACTATTACCATCGAAAATAAAAAAGATAAAGAAACTCCCACCAGAGTTATGCTGGAAGAAAAAGTAGAAGGTAAAAAAAGCAGAGCTACTTTGCTGAAAGAGAGAATTAATAAATTTGTTAAAGACTTAAATGCTGAGTTAGAGGGTGTTCCTAAAGCTGAAGCTATAATTAAAAGTATAGAGACAAATCTTAATACTGATGATATTAAGGGACAAGGGGGCGAGTTAAAAACATGGGAAAGAGCTAATTTTGAACAACTTCCTTTGGTTGCAGCAATAACTATGCTGACAAAATTTAAAACAGATGTATTAAATGCAGAATCAGATGTTATTAATACACTTTTAAATCAGGTAGACGCTAAATCGTATAAATTTACAAACTTGAATGCCATTGTTAAAACTGAAAAAGGGTACGTATTATCAGGCGAAACTTATACCGCACAAATATTTGTCGGAGCATCGGATACTACTCAAAACCCCGTAATTATTTTAGACAATGGTCAAGAAATTGACTCTTTTGATAACCAAAAAAGAGGAATTTACAGCATAAGAACCGGAACTCCGGGAATTTATACTCTTAAAGGAAAAATTTTGGTTCAAAGACCGGGAACATCAGAGTTAGACTCATTCCCGTTTGAAAGCCAATACCAGGTAGCCGTTCCGAGCGTAAGTGTTTCTCCCGATAAAATGAACGTATTTTATATCGGTGTAGACAACCCCGTAACCGTTACAGCAGCAGGAACTCCTGCCGACCAGATAAAAGCAAGTGTTGCCGGCGGAACTATGATACCGAAAGGAAATTCTAAGTATATCGTAAGAGTTAAGAAACCCGGAAAAACAAGAGTTACCGTTTCGGCTAACGGAAGAGCTCTCGGATCAAAAGAATTTCGCGTAAAAACATTGCCGGATCCTATTACAACGATAGGAGCAAAAGGATCTTCTTATTATAAAGGAGGACCTTGCCCGAAATCAACATTACTTGCTTTAAGCGGGATTAATGCCACAATGGAAAACTTTGACTTTGAATTACGTTACAAGATAACACAATTTATTGTAACCTGTAATATCGGCGGATTTGACGAAAGTGCTAAATCAAACAGCAGAAAATTTACGCCTCAGCAAAAATCAGTGATACGAAAAGCCAAAAGAAATTCTCGTGTTATTATAGAAGGTGTTAAAGCTGTCGGACCTGACGGCAGAACAAGAAAAATTAATGACTTAGTATTAAAACTTAAATAAATATTTAAAATAAATAAACCGTTTTATACGTTATAGGTATAATTAATTAAATAGTCATCAGGGATTTTCCCCTAAAAATTAATTGATATGAAAAAAATAATGTTTTTATTCATCGGGTTCTTTTTAATATCCGGCATTTTTATAACTGCTGATGCACAGGGTGTTGACGGTGTTTATACTAAACATATAACATCAAAAAGAAAACCGGTTCCTTTTCAGTATATCAGAGAAGCCGATGTAATGTGGTCTAAAGTTATTACAAGAAGAATAAACTTGACTGAGAAAAGAAACCTTTCGTTATATTACCCGACAGAAGAAATGGAAGACAGAAAAAGTCTCATACAATTAATGATGTGGGGAATTAAAAACAAAAGTTTAACTCCGTTTGCATCTGATGAATTCATGACTCAATTTACTCTTAACGAGATAGATGAAAGATTCGGTGCCGGAGTTGACACAACTTATGACATTGACCCTGAAACAGGAGAAACAATACCTCTTATAACTAAAAAACCGGCAGACGTAAGCGAAGTTAAAGAATTACTTATAAAAGAACGCTGGATTTTTGACAAACAACGCTCTGTGATGGAAGCTCGTATTATCGGATTATGTCCTATACGTGTTTATTACAGAGATGATGATTTAGACAGAGAGGAAGAAAGATACAAACAATTATTTTGGGTGTTCTTCCCTGAAGCAAGAAATATTTTTGCGAGCCAGCCGATTTATAACCCCAGAAACCAATCGCAAGAAATTTCATATGACGATTTCTTTGTAAAAAGAATGTTTGACGGGTATATTTTTAAAGAGTCGAATGTTTATGACAATCGTTTAATTCAGGAGTATGCAACAGGTTTAGATGTCCTTCTTGAATCTGAAAGAATTAAAGAAGAGATTTTCAACTATGAACATGACTTATGGGAGTTCTAAGACAGAATTAATAATAATGAAAAACCTCAGCTTTTTAGTTGAGGTTTTTTCATAAACAGGTAATTTTTTAAATTTAAATGAATTTTTTACCGGCTTTATCTTCTACATCTTTTACAAATTCTCGAATTCTCTTTTCATTATCTCTTCGGCAAATTAAAACAGCATTGTCAGATTCCGCTATTAAATAATTTTTCAGTCCTTCAACAACCAGTAATTTATCAGCGGAAATATTTATGATGGTATTTTCTGTATCGTAACAAAGAATTTTATCCGAATTTATCACATTTCCGTCAGACGTTTTTTTACTGTTTTCATATAATGAGTCCCATGTCCCTAAATCCGACCACCCGAAATCCGAAGGCATGACAAATACATTGTCGGCATGTTCCATAATTCCGTTATCAATTGACACACTTTCGCATTCTGAATATACCTCTTTTATAAACGCACTTTCTTTTTCAGGTGTCGATAAT
>JALSMF010000346.1 GCA_026987795.1 Bacteroidales bacterium | reverse complement strand
ATCGGAACAAACGGGTTCGGGCAATGAAAAAAAAGCGTATGTTTATTCTCAAAAATTCACGAAAATATTTGAAGAGCTTTTACCAGAATTAAAAAATATAAAGTGTGACAACTCTTTCCTTAACGAAAAAACCGATTTAATTGCAAGAACTTATATGCTTAAAGAACATTTCTCCGATTTGTCTAAATAAAAATTATTATGAAAAAGAGTATTTATTTACCGATTATTTTGTTTTTATTAACAAATAAATTATTTTCACAAACGACCGATACCCTTTTGCTTAAAGAACTCACAAAACCTGTGATAACTTGTGAGATAATTTCTTTAAACAGTCAAAGGATTATAACCGGTTTAAATCTTGATCAAAAAGACAGTATCAGAAAAGTCCTTAATATATGGGAAAATTATTGCAGAGAAAACGAGCCGATTTTAAGAATGAGAATACTCCTTGATATAAGCGACAATATTGACATATCTCAAAATTTTAAAAGATATTTCAAACAAAATAAATGGCAAACATTCGCTGACAAATACAAATATTGATTTTATAATCCTGAATTTCGGTATGAAATCTATCCGTTTAACAATTATGTCCCGAACGGCAGCAAGTATGACGAGATAACAAAACAATTTGCCGAATTATTATTGACTCGCCAATCAAAAAATTCTTTAGCTTATTTGTTTTGCGAATTTATAAAAGGTGATTTTGAGCAATACAACAAAGATATATGTTCCGAAAACTTTAAAGATAATACTGTTACTGCAGATATGTGCAGAAGATCCGTTTTGATTGATTATATATATTCGGTTGCAACAGGTATTTGGGTACCGCAAGGACACCTATCCGGCACTTTCAATGAAAACTTACTGTTATCTTTTTCCGTTGTAACACCGAAATTTTTTAAAAATAATTTTTTGGCCGAAACAAAATTTTCTGTAAGAGTTCCTTTTAACAAACCGACTTTTGTTTTTACCGCAGATGATTCCGTCTATACGGCTAATAATAATACAGGATTTAATTTCAGTGTGAATATGGTATATGAAAAACAATTCGAAAATAAAAACTATTTACGATTTTTTTCGGGAATCGGCTTTGATTTGTTGAATACGGGAGTTGAAACCAAGAAATCCCGGGAAAGTAATTCTGATGAAAAATCATATTGGGGTATCGGAACTTTTTCAATCCCTTTCGGGGTAGGTATACGTAGAAATCTGTCTTACCAAAAAACGACAGGTTTTGATTTATCGTATAATTACACTCCTTATAATATTGATAAAAAGCTAATTACAAACTTAAGCGGAAATTATATCACAGCAAATATATTTTTCGGTTTTTAAAAAGTATATGGAACCGTGCGGATATGCTTTCTTTAAAGTTTTTTGCCGTAAAATATGCAAAATAAAAAAATGTATATTGCACCTCTGAAAAAATATCAGAAATAAAATACAAAAAACAAAATGGACAAAAGAAGACACATTAGTAAGGTAAGGGCTTTTTTACTTTTATTATCAGTAGCATCAGTTATTTCTTGCCAAAAAAACAATTTTGAAAAAAAAGAATTTATTTCTTCATTTGAAACCGCTGAAGATTTTGCGGGATTTTATATAACA
>JALSMF010000345.1 GCA_026987795.1 Bacteroidales bacterium | reverse complement strand
TGTAAGGCCCTATTGCTTCAGGAGCCTTGTTTGTATGTATTATTTTATTCATAATAAAAATATTTTCGGCAAAAATAAACAAATTTTAACAATAATCTTAAGTGTTTGAATTTCAGTAATTGAAAAAGTTTTTATATTTGTTTCAATTATAGTCTTAAACTCGACTAATTTATACGGCAAAATGTTTTTAAATTTGAATAGTGCGGTTTTAATTCCTTATGCTTTTATCGTCTTGTTTTTTGTTCTTACATTGCTCATCATCTTCACTTTACGCTCAAAAAGAAAATTAAAACAAGCAAATATTCTGTTGTCTGAAAAAAATAAAGAAATTTCTGCACAAAGAGAAAAAATTCAAAAACAAAAAGACCGTATAACGCAAAAAACCATTGACCTGATAGTTTTGAACAGAGAATTAAAAGAAACTTCTTTATTAAGAGAAGGGCTTACGAATATGATTATTCACGACCTTAAAAATCCTATAAGCAATATAATAAGTTTAAGTAACGATAATGAAGTTTCTTTTTTTGCAAAGCAATTACTTACAATGGTTGACAATATTCTTGACATTCAAAAATATGAAGGAATGGTAATGCCGTTAAATATCAAACCTGTTTTTTTATATGAAATATCAGAAAATGCAATAAATGAAGTTTCTTATTTTGCAGCTTACAAAAACATAGAGTTAAAAAACAATGTCCTTTCTGATATTTTTGTGAAAGCAGATGCAGACATTTTGAAAAGAGTTTTTGTTAATTTACTTTCTAATGCCGTAAAATACAGCCATAAAAACGGGACCGTAAAAATAGAATGTGAAAGAAATACAAACAAAAAAGACACTGTAATAATAAAAATTATTGATAACGGAATAGGTATAGCTAAAGAAAAAATTCCTCTGATATTTAATAAGTTCAGCCAAATAATTGCCAGAAAAACCGGAGAAGCACGCTCAACAGGCATAGGACTTACTTTTTGTAAAATGGCTGTAGAAGCTCACGGAAGCAGTATAACCGTAAGGTCTGTTCCGGGCAGGTTTACAGAATTTGCATTTGGTTTACCCGTTATTCTGTCTCAAAAGTCTAAAGACATCCGTAAAACAGCACAAATAAATGAAAGTATTATTTTTAATGAAGACGAGCTGGATTATTTGTCTACTTTTTACCAAGATTTTAAAAGAACAAGCATTTATGAAATAAGCGAGTTAAGAAAAATTATCAATAAAATAGACCAATCGTTTTCCTTGAATATTAAAAACTGGAAAAACAAAATGAGTGAAGCTGTTTATAACTGCAATTCTGATTTGTATAATAAATTGACAGAACAAATTAAAAAACAGCATTTATGAAGCATTATACAGGAAATAAGATACTGTTAGTTGATGACGATCCGCACATAATAAATAATATGGCAGATATTTTATCGGAAAGTAACCCGGACTACATTTTTTATCAGTCTAATTGCGGCAATATTGCTTTTAAAACAGCAAAAAACAAGCTTCCCGACTTAATAATTACCGATTGGGATATGCCCGGACTTAACGGAATAGGATTAATAAAAAAACTTAAGGCAGATAAAGCAACGAAAGAAATACCCGTAATTATGGCTACGGCAATTATGCAGTCGCCAAAAGATTTAAAATCGGCTCTTGAAGCCGGGGCTGCGGATTATATCAGAAAACCCATTAATGAAATTGAACTTGTTGCTCGCGTTCAGTCTGTTATAAGAATATCAGGTTACAGCAAAAAAATAGTTGAAAACAAAAACAGAGAAATTGCCGAAAATGCACTAATGCTTGTGCGAAACAATAAATTTAACCTTAAAATTGTTAAAAAATTAGAAGTGCTTAGTGAAAAAGCAGGCTGTAAAGACACAGAAACCCAAAAACTCCTTAAATATATAATCGACTGTATAAACGAAAAAGTAAAGCAAGATTCTTGGCAAAAGTTTAATTTGATAATGAAATCAACAAACAGCAGCTTTAATGAAAAGTTATTGGAAAAATTTCCTCACCTTACGGGTTCTGACATTAACCTGTGCTCTTTTTTAAGGTTAGGAATGAACAGTAAAGAAATTTCCGCAGTCTTATTTCAAAGCGTAGAAAGCATAAAAGTTGCACGGTCAAGATTAAGAAAAAAGCTAAACCTAAAACCGGAACAAAATCTTACGGCTTTTTTATCCTCTTTGTAAAACAGTATCCGATTGACCGTAAGCCAATCGAATACTGTGTCTGCAGCTTTTTATTTTGTTGAAATAACCAAATATTTGGACATTTTCCAAAATTCCTCCGGATTTGTAACAACTAATTTGTCATATCTGCCGTTTTCGGTTTTGTCAAACCTGTATGAATTTTCCGGATGATCGGTTATTAACTGAACTTTTTTAGCTTTTCTAAGGTCAAACTCAAGTGTTTCCCTAATGTCAATTTGTTTAAATTCCGACTCTTTTAATTTGACTTTCGTATTACTTCCTATTCCTATAAATCCGCCGTCAGACTCTAAAATACCTTTGGTTTTAAGGTTCTTTTTGGTATCGATTATAAAAAACGCCGTATTCATTTGTGTCTCTTGAGATTCAATAATAACGTCTTTACTCTCATTCTCCAAAGAAAGTTCGTTAAAACTTTTGCTTATAGAATCAATTTGGGCATTTAACCGATTTATATCTATATTTTTCTCTGCCAACTTGGTTCTTAAGTCTGCTAACTCTAAATCTTTCTGAACAATATTGCCGTTAAGTAATTGAATTGTTTTTTTAAGTTCTGAATTTTTTGAATTTGATTTGTCTAATTTCCTTCTCAGGTATGCTAATTTTTGCTTATTTTCCTGCATCATTTCATAAATTGCAAGAATATCGTTGTTAATAGCATCAATGTCTGTTTCCTGTAATTCGTTATCACCTGCTGTTTTTGTCGTAATAATATTCTCTTTTTCTTTAATTGCATTAATATTTTCCTGTATTTCGTTAAAAACTTTCAAATATTCATTTATGGATTCTTTATCTTGCAAAGTAATATTTTGCAAGCTGTCAACCATTTTTTCCAAGCGAATTTCTTCTTTGCTTTTTCCGCAGGAAAAAAACAAAGGAATGAGCAATAAAATAAGATACTTTTTCATCTTTTTGTGTTTTAAATTTGGGATTATGATAAAATTAGTAAAATGTAACCAAGAGACAGACCCGCAACAAAGTTAATTAGTTTTACCAAAATAAAACTTTTTCCTGATTCGGCAAGAAGCGGAATAGAGCCGTGTCCGTCCTGAACTATTGAATTCGTAAGTAATACGGGAAACGGAATAAGCCCTGCTGCAAACATACTGATAAAAATAATATGCGGTCCGCTTTCGGGTATCATTCCTACTATTGCCGCAATTAATAAAACGATATAAACATTTCCTTTTATAATTTCTTTTACATCCATATACTCATTTAAAAAATGAAGAATAAAAAACGCAGAAAAAGTCCAAAGTAATAACCTCAAAAAGTGTTTTTTTATTACGTGAGCCCACAAATGTTTTTTCAGGAAATGATCGGTAACGGTAAAAGCCATAAATAATCCGATAACCGTAACAACAAAGAATATAATACGTTCCCAGCCCCACTCCTCATGGGTGATATTACTGTCGGTATTTTCTATTATATGAAAACCGTGCTCGTGTCCGTCTCCGAAAAATAATAATACCGCCAAAAAGCCTGCTCCGAAAATTATAATTACCGCTCTTTGCCAAATAATATGTTTTAGCTGGCTCGGTAATGTTTTAAAGTTGTGTGAAAGACACTTAGGTTCGTCCTGATGAATAAATTTATGTGCTGCAGATTTTCCTTTATACATTCTGCCTCTTGAAATAAAATGAACTATGACACCCGTAATAACAGCCGTAAATAAAATAATGACCGTAAGTTTAACAACTGTTTCCGGTATCATTGAAAACATTATAAATGCCTCATCTCCGGAGCTTGCAATAAATGCCGCCGTAAGTGCCGCCAAACTTATTGTTCCGTGAATATACATAGAAACAACGGCATAAGTGCCTAAACATCCGGGAATTAACCCCATAAATACGGCAAATAAAATTTGAAAGTACGGGTTAGACGGCAGCTTTTTATTTTTTATCCCTTTAAACCGAACAGTGATATATTCAATTACAATCATCATCACCAAAACAAAAACCGTAATTGTAAGAGCCTGTTTTAATACTGTCAATAAGAACATAATCAATTCTGTTTTATAATTTTATCTAAACGAACTTTTTTCAATAAAAATATCGGGTGTGCTTTTATTTTAGTATTTATTTCAAAGACTCCCGAAACTTTAATCAGTTTGTCATTTTTTAATGTGTCAAACAGCTGTTTATTTTCAGTTTCCGGAATCAGCTTAATAAAATTATAATGCTCATCGTGATTACACATAAAACAAACATCCGTAACTGTTTCCGTAAGGAAGTAATCAAGGTGTCCGGCATGTCCTTCTTTTTTAAAGAACCCGTTTATTCTGATTTTTTGCCCGTCTAATTTTTTTATTTCTTCCGAAATTTTGTAATTCGGTAAAAAAGAAAAAGACGAGACATCAAATTTTTCTGTTTTTATCGTTAGACTTAAAATATCCCATGTTACATCATCTGCCCTGAATTTATCAATTTCCTTTGTCCAAGGGTAAATAATCAGCCCCAATGTTACCGTAATCACTGTAAGTAAATAATTTATGTTAAACTTTAGGAACATCAGGGTTGTTATATTTATTAATATCAATCTTTTTAACTTTTATTTTACGCATTCCTTTGGGTAAAACCGGATCGTAACCCGAGGTTCCCCAAGGATGACATTTTGAAATTCGCTTAACAGCCATCCAAACACCCTTAACCCCATGAATATTAATTGCTTCTATAGCATATTCCGAACACGTAGGAACATGTCTGCAACTTGCCGGGGTATACGGGGAAATTGCATATTTATAAAACTTAACAGGTGCTGTTGCAATATAAATCAGTATCTTTTTAAATATTTTCATTATAGCCCGCAAAGTTATACTTTATATTTTTTCCTTTTATAAAACATGTTCGATTTTTTATTTTAATTAAATTTAAGGTATATTTACCGTTTCTGAAACCTTTTCGGTAAAATCATCGTATTGTTAATTGCATTAACAAAATACAAGAACCGTCATTTCATATGAAACACTTTATTTCATACACAATTCTGATTCTTTCAAGTTTTTTTATTTTCTCGGGACATATACTTAATTACAAGGTTATCAACAAGCTAAGTCAAACCACAATAAAAAAAAATAAAAAAATAAAAAAAGACAGTACCATCAATAAACTCCCGGAAGGTTATCCCTACATAACCAACTTTACCGACTTTAAGCAAAAGCATATAAAATCAATATGCTCAGACAATTACGGAATAATGGTATTTGCCGATAATTCGGGGATAAGTTTTTTTGACGGAGAAACCGAACAAAATATTGAAATACCCGAGTCGCCGAATATGATAAAAAAAGACGTAACAGAAAATACATTTTACTTAGCTTGTAAAAAAGGATTCGGTATTGTCTCAAAAAATAAAAACGGAAATTATTCTTACCGGTCTCTTTCCGATATAAAGCACGATAACAATTCTTATGAAAATGTTATCGCGGATAAAAACAAAGTATTTTTTTCAGGCAAACATAAAATTGTGTCTTATAACATTAAAACTGAAGAAATAAAAGAACTTTTTATTGAGAAAGATAAATTTATAACCGGTATATTCTTGTTTAACAATAAACTTTTTGTAAACTTTCAGGGGACAGGCCTGGCAAGTTTTATTGACGGATCCTTAGTTGATGTAACAAGCGATTCGCTTTTTTCAAAAAATAAAATCCTTTTTAATGTTCCGTATAAAAATCAAATTATTTTAGGATTGAGTAATAACAAGATTTACATTTTTAACGGAACAAGCTACAGTCCTTTTGAAACCGATTCCAAAGAATATATACAAGAAAGCATTATTAACGGAGGCGGTAATTTTAATGACGATTTGTTCGTTGTTACAACCTTAAACGGCGGTGCCGTTATTTTAGAAAAGGAAACCGGAAAAACAAAAAACACCCTAAATTATATAACCGGACTGCCGGACGATGAAATTTTTGCTTTTGCAACAGATAAAACAGGCGGGTTATGGGTAGCTCACGAATACGGAACAAGCAGAGTCGCTTTTGATATTCCGGTTAAAAACTTCAGCAGTTTTCCGGGCTTACAGGGAAACATAAATGCAGTTAAATTCTTTGACAGCACTTTATATGTAGCGACAGGCGAAGGATTATTCAAACTATCGGAAATTAAGAGCTATGAAGAGGTAAAGGTTGCGGAAAGCAAGCGTATTAAATACACTAAAAAAGTAAAATCTCAAGATAAAAAAGATTTTACAAGCGAAAAAAATGATAAAATATCATCCGATATTTATGAGGATAATAACAATGAAGATATCACAGAAAAAGAAGACCGCAGTTTTTTTAAACGTTGGAAAAAAAGAAAAAAAAAGAAAGAAAAAGAAAGTGTTATTGAAGCCCCCACCTCTGATAAAAAAACAATTGAAAAACAAAGAAAAAAAGATGCAGCCTCTGTAACAACCGAAGAAAATCCCGAGTATTTGTATAAAACAGAATACAAAACCGTAACGGAATACAAAAAAATATACGAACTGCACTCCGCAAAATTTATTTATAAAAAAATTGAAGGAATAAACAGTAAAAGCAAGGCACTCACGGAATACGCCGACGGATTACTTATAAGTACAAATTCGGGTTTATTTTTCATAGGTAAAACAAGCCCGAGTCCTGTTCCTGTTATTCCGGACGCATATGTATATGACATAAGTTGCAGACAAAACACCAACACTTTCTACGTAAGCTCTTCTCAAGGTGTCTATAAGGTTAGTTATTATAACAATCAATTTATTGCTGAAAAATTAGGCGGAAGCCTGTTTAAAAATACAACGGTAAAGTCAATTTTTACGGTAAATGATTCTGTATTTTGGGCTGCGGGAACTCAAAAAGTATATAAACTTAAAACATTCGGTTCATCAATTGTTTCAGCTGAGGTTTTTAAACTAAATTCAGGTGTTGAGGAGAATATTATAATAAGCAAAAAGAAAAATAAATATATTTTCCTGACAAATTCAAAAGCCTTTTATTTTAACAATAAAACCGAAACCCTTACGGGAGACACAGAACTAACAAAATACCTGAATGACGCAAATAAAGTTTATATACTGACCGACAGCAGCTTTACCCTTAATCTCGGAAGTAACGTTTTATATAAATGTAATGTTTCTGACACCCTGCACCACCTGAAATATGCATGGGTTTTCGATAATATAAAAAAAATAACCGTTGACAAAACTAATGATATATGGATAATATCCGGGAATAATGAAATATTTCAGATTAAACCGACAAACACAGCAAATAATAATAAGTTTAAAATATTTATAACAAGCATAAAAGATTTTAACGGAAATACTTTTGAAAATAATAGCGGGTTTTTGGAATTAAACAGTAATTATAAAAACATAACCGTCCGCCTTTCCTCTCCGGGATATTTGAAAAAAGGTTTTGTAAAATATTTTTACGGAATAGACGTTGCCGATGAAAATGAGTTTTTAGAAACCGAAAAACCGTTTTTTACCGTTCCCGAATTAACACCGGGAAAACACGTACTTTCAATTTATGCAATTAATGCTTTAAATGAAAAAAGCGAAACTTTAAAAATTTCTGTTGAAGTAAAACCGCCGATGTGGCAAACAACATGGTTTCTTATCAGTATATTTATACTGTTTTTAGCCTTGGTTTCTTTAGGAATTTCAGCATTTTACAGAACCAAACAACGAAAAATAAAAGAGTATAATGAAATATTAGAACTTAAAGTAAAAGAAAGAACTGCCGAAATAGAAAAGCAAAATCGACTGATTCAAAACCAAAATCAAGAAATATATATACAATATCAAAAAATAGAAATTCAAAACAAAGAAATTACGGACAGCATAAGATATGCCGGCAGAATACAAAAAGCTGCACTTTCAGACACAGGTATATACAAAAAATATCTTTCTGAATTTTTCATTCTGTTTAAACCGCGAGACATTGTAAGCGGTGATTTTTACTGGATAAGCGAGTCAAAAAACAAGCTTGTCGTTGCAGCCGCAGATTGTACGGGACACGGGGTACCCGGAGGCTTTTTAAGTATGCTGGGTATATCATTTTTAAATGAAATAGTGAAAGATATAAACAAAACAACAACAGAAATTAATGCTGCGGATATATTAACATCTTTAAGAAAAAAAATAATAACGACTCTTACTTCTCACGGAGAAGAGGAAAGAAAAGACGGGATGGACATATCTGTTGTTATTATAGACAAAAAGGACATGAAAATTAACTTTGCCGGAGCAAATAACCCGGCTTACATTATCAGAAGTAATAACCTTACAAAAATTGACGCAGACAGAATGCCGGTTGGTTATAATAAAAAATTAAATGATATTTCTTTCAAAAACAAATATGTAAGTATTAAGCCTAACGATATAATATATTTATTCTCCGACGGTTACGCCGACCAGTTTGGAGGAAAAAATCAAAAAAAGTTTAACTCAAGAAGATTTCGGGAAATGCTCCTGCACATACATAAATTGCCTCTTAGCGAACAAAAAATAATAGCAGAAAAAATCCTGAACAAATGGAAGGGAGAAAACCTCCAAATAGACGATATTCTGCTTATAGGTATGAAAATTTAAAAATGAAACCAAAACAATCAAAAGCCCGCGAAATACTTTGGCTTGTTGTGTCAGCAATGAGCTTAAGTTCTGCAGTACATAAAACAATTTATGTGTCACTCAAAGACAGTTGGTATTTTTATTTATTTACGATAATTGCTTTTGCCGTATATTTAATAAGACGCAATTTAAGAAAAAAAGAGGAGTAATTTCCCGTTTTTAAGACATAAAAAAAGGCAGTAAGCCCGAAATGCCTATATTCTTCTCTTTCACCCTTTATTATTTCCCGGAACTTTATAACTTTACATTTTAATTTTTATTCAAAAAAAATGAGATACAAACGGATACTGTTAAAATTAAGCGGACAGTCGCTTGCCGGAAAAAGCGGAACCGGTATTGATACCGAAATACTTAACTCTTACGTAAAACAAATTAAAGAAATTGCCGAACTCGGTACAGAAACAGGCATTGTTATAGGAGGCGGAAACATCTTCAGAGGTATAGGCGGAACAGAACTCGGCTTTGACAGGGTTAAAGGCGATTATATGGGAATGTTAGCCACAATAATAAACGGCTTAGCATTAGAGTCGGCTTTTGAGGCAATAGGACAAGAGGCAAAGCTCTTTACGGCATTTAACACCGGACCTGCCGGAGAACGCTACTCCAAAACCAAAGTTGTTGAAGCATTGAAACAAGGAAAAGTTACTTTATTAACAGGAGGCACGGGAAACCCTTATTTTTCGACCGATTCCGGAGCCGCATTAAGAGCTCTGGAAATTGAAGCAGACATACTGCTTAAAGGTACGCGGGTTGACGGTGTTTACAGTGCCGACCCCGAAAAAACCTCCGATGCCGTGAAATTTAAAGAAATATCTTTCGGAGAAATTATTGAAAAAGAATTGAAAATAATGGACACAACAGCATTTACAATGTGTCGTCAAAACAATATGCCTATATATGTTTTCGATATGGATACTCCCGGAAACCTGAAAAAAGTTATTGAGGGTAAAGAAATAGGAACATTAATACATTTGTAATCACCACTTTGTCATAAAAACACCAAGATCTTTACCGCAAAATTAACATTACAGCCGGGCAGATTGGCAATTGCCGTAAAACAGGAATTTATGCAGGGCTTCTGCATTTTAGTAATACTTAAAAAATGAATTGGTTTTATTTGATTTTGGCAGGAATTTTTGAAATCGGCTGGCCGTTAGGATTAAAATTATCACAAACTATGTCTTCAAAAATTTTCGGATTTATTTTAGCAATAGTTTCGATGATTATGAGCGGAATACTTCTTTGGTATGCTCAAAAAACAATTCCGATAGGAACTGCATATGCAGTTTGGACAGGAATCGGAGCAATAGGAACCTTATTTATCGGTATCGTGTTTTTCGGAGACTCTTCAAGTATTTGGAGAATGATTTCTGCCTTGTTGATAGTAACAGGCATCGTCGGCTTAAAATTTACTTAACAAATATGATGCGTAAAAAACATTTACTTTTTACACAAATTAAAAGCGTGTGCAGCATCGTAAACAAACAGATACGGAAATTGTATATTCTCACAAACGGTTGCAAGTCATTACTGCTGACAAAGACAATTGATGCCGAGTAAATTTCAGAAAAGAACCGCACCCAAACTTAAAAAGCCCGCAAGCGTACACTTGATTTATAAAAAGAGAAATAATTCGTATAATTATTCTTACGTTTCTCCGGAATACCGAAATTTTCACATATAAGACTCAATCGGTTCGCATGTGCACATTAAATTTCTGTCGCCGTAAGCATCATCTATTCTTCCTACCGGTATTTGAAATTTATTTTCCCTTATATGAGGCAATGGGTATGCTGCCTTTTCCCTTGAATAAGAATGTTCCCAATTATCAGAAATTAAAACCTGCTCACTGTGCGGTGCATTTTTTAAAACATTATCCGCTCTGTCGGCTTTTCCGTTTTTTATATCCTGAATCTCGTTATAAATTGAAATCATAGCTTCAATAAAAGTATCCATAGATTCCTTAGATTCACTTTCGGTGGGTTCAACCATTAATGTGCCGTGAACCGGAAAAGACAATGTCGGTGCATGAAAACCGTAATCCATCAAACGTTTTGCTATATCAGACTCGTTTATATCTGCTTCTTGTTTAAAATTTCTGCATTCTAAAATCATTTCATGAGCCACATACCCGGTTTCTCCGGTATATACAATATCAAAGTATTTTTTAAGTGATGCTGCAATATAATTGGCATTAAGAATTGCTGTACGCGTAGATTCCAGCAATCCTTCTTTTCCGAGCATTTTTAAATATCCGTGCGTTATCGGCAAAATACTTGCACTCCCGTAGGGTGAAGCTGCTATTGCATTAACAGCCTTTTTTCCTCCGGTTTTTACTATGCTGTGTCCGGGTAAGAAATCAGATAAATGTTTTGCAACGGCTACAGGACCGACTCCGGGACCGCCGCCTCCGTGAGGTATTGCAAATGTTTTATGCAAATTTAAATGACAAACGTCAGCTCCTATTGCAGCAGGATTTGTTATTCCTACTTGTGCATTCATATTAGCGCCGTCCATATAAACCTGTCCGCCGTTATCATGAATTATCTTACACATTTCAACTATTTGACTCTCAAATACTCCGTGTGTTGAGGGATAAGTTACCATAAGTGCAGCAAGCGTATCTTTGTAATTTTCGGCTTTTGCTTTCAGGTCGTCAATATCAATATTCCCGTTCTTATCGCACGATACGATAACAACATCCATCCCGGCCATAACGGCACTCGCCGGGTTTGTTCCGTGTGCGGAAGACGGAATTAAAACAGTTTTTCGTTGCTCTTCATTATTGTTTCTGTGGTAAGCACGAATAATCATTAAGCCTGTATATTCTCCGGATGCTCCTGAATTAGGCTGAAAGGTTATGTTATCAAAACCTGTTATTTCCAGCAAATCGTGTTTTAAA
>JALSMF010000344.1 GCA_026987795.1 Bacteroidales bacterium | reverse complement strand
CTTAAAACTCTTCCTGTAATTTCAAGTATTTCAGGCTTTTGTGAAAATAAATTAAGCGATATAATGAGTAGAGACAGAGATGTAAGAATAAGTTTTTTCAAGATTGCGTTCTTAATTAAAAAATTACTCAAAAATAAATAATTGCTTGTAAGTTGCAAATGAAAACTATTTTTTATCAATATTAAAAAATATTACATTTGCGTTGCTTTTCTGTTAAACGTAAAATTATATAAAGAGTTACAAAAATAATAATTCTTTTATGTCGTTTAATCGATAAATAAAATTTTATATGAGAAGTTATTTCTTTAAACTAATTGTTTCAGTTTTCCTGTTTTTTTATTTTGATACTGCAATTTCTCAAAATAATACGAATAAAATCGGAGATTTACGAATTTTATTTGAAAAATTATCTTTTGCATCCGATGATTCGGTAAGGGATTCTTTAAACGATAAAATTATAAGGGAAACAGAAAGCTATATATCGGGAAATGAGATTGAAAATATGAAAGCAATAAAAAATTTGTCGGTCTTGATTTCGGATGACGGATATTTTGAGATTATTACCTGGCCGATTTTGTATTCGGATAATATTTACAGGTTTTTCGGCTTTATAAAATATTACGATAAAGATTTCGGCAGGTATAATGTTGAAGCCTTGGCTGATAAATCTGAAGAAATTGCGAATCCGGAACATCAAATACTGACTCCTGATAATTGGTTCGGTGCCTTTTATTATAAACTGATTCAGAAAAAATATAAAAAAGATAAGGTATATGTTTTATTGGGTTGGGACGGGAATAATGACTTGACTAACAAAAAGATAATTGATGTTTTTTATTTGGATGAGAATAATGAGCCGGCTTTCGGGAAAAATATTTTTGAGTCGGAAAACGGACAGGTAAACAGAATCATTTTTGAATATAAAGAGGGTATAAGTATGTCTTTACTATATGATGATAAGAGAGATAAAATAATATGGGATCATTTATCACCGTCAAGACCTGAGCTTAAAGGGCACTATGAGTATTACGGTCCGGATTTGACTTTTGATGCTTTATATTTTGATAAAGGAAAATGGAAATATATACCTGATTATAACATAACGCAAAAATGACGAACAGAGAGAGAAAAGAATTTGAGGGAAAATATGAACTGCATAAATTTACGGCAGATTTAGGTCAGTCGCCGCTGAGAGTAGATAAGTTTTTGACTGACAGGATAGAAAATATATCAAGAACAAGAATTCAAACTGCAGCCGAACAAGGCTATTTGTTTGTTAATGACAGAATCGTAAAGTCAAATTATAAAGTTAAGCCCGGCGATACGGTAGTTTTAACAACTTATTACAAACCGGAAAATTTTGAACTTGTTCCGGAAGAAATACCGCTGGATATTATATATGAAGATAACCATATTTTGATTATAAACAAGCCGGTAGGTTTAGTTGTGCATCCTGCATACGGTAATGAGAAAGGGACGCTTGTGAACGGATTATTGTATTATTTAAAGGGATTGCCGTTATTTAATGCCGAAAATTTGAGAGCAGGCTTGGTTCACAGGTTGGATAAAAATACCGGCGGTGTTATGGTTATTGCTAAAACGGAAAATGCTTTGTCGAATTTGTCTAAACA
>JALSMF010000343.1 GCA_026987795.1 Bacteroidales bacterium | reverse complement strand
ATATCCAAAAATGATTGCATATAGTTACGGTCATCGGCAGAAGTAGCGACATCATCCTTGTCATAGCCGTAATATAAGTCTTCTCTGCCTTGTCCGTCAATGGCATTGAGGTAAGTGTTTGCCGGACTTCCGTTTGTTTCACCGTTTTTACTTGCGAGTTGTTCTCCGTTTTGCGGAATAATAATAAAATTCGGATTTTCAGTTTTTGCGTATGTGCTGATATCTTGCACAAAATTTCGCATTTCTTGTTTGAAATCAATTCCTTCCGGAACCGTATTTCTGCTGCAGGATAAAATCAGAATTATAAAAATACCGAATAAGAAAGTTGTTTTTTTCATTTTAAATGTATTTATATCATAAAAGAAGGCGACATAAAGCCGCCCCTCAAAGTTAATATATTTTTATAAAACTTAATTAAAGTCGGGAATTCTTCCGGGCGACCAGGGGCTGCCGGCTTCGTTTGCGCGTTTTTCAAGCAATTGTAATTTTTGTTCAAGGACTTTTGCTTCTTTAATAAGTTCCGTAACGCCGTCTTTTACTATTTTTAAATTATCTTTTAATGTTTGTGTTGCATCAGACCCGTGATAAGCTCCGTATGTAACGGCTGATATTCTCCAGTTCAGGTTCGGCGGCTGACTCTCATTTAATTTATCAATAATCTCATCACCGTTGAGCTTTCTGTTCATTTCTCGCAATTCCGATATAATATCATCGGCACGCATAATATCTTCAGCGGTTGAGCCTGCTCCGTTAAGCAGCGCTGTTCTCAGAGCTTTTACGTTTTTGTTCATTTCTTTATTCCATTTTGTTAAGCCTGCGGTTACACCGTAAACTTTAGCAGCTTCTTTTTTGAAATTTTCCAAAGCAATAGGGTCTTGAGCCGGTAAAGTTAAATTTCCGAGAAGTCTTAAATTAAAACTTTGAGGTTCTCCGATTTTTGTTTCAATTCCGTTAACAATTTTTGACATTGAAACAGTGTATTTTCCGGGAGGTACCGGGATACCTCCGGTTTGTCTGTTGTGCATCGGTGAATTTCCGTCGGTTACGGGGTACATATTAAATCGTCTTAACCCCCAGTTGAATTTTTGTAAACCCGGAGCTGCAGAACGTTTAATTCTTCTTACAATCTCGCCTTTTTCATTTGTTATCGTAAACATCAAATATGGTTTTATCTCATCAGCCTCTTCACGTAAAATATCAAATGAAGGAAAGTTTATTTCTGCATTGTTTTCTTTTGCACTTTTCTCTGCTTCAAGGCGGTAATCTTTCTTAGTTTTAATTTTATCTTTTATGTAGTATGTGAAAGTTACTCCGTATTCCGGATTTTTACCGGTAAAAACAGTAGAGCCTTGTCCGTATTTTTTTGCTGTCAGAGAGTAGATGTAAGCATCTTTAACAGGAAATAAAATATTATCTTTTTTCAGCGTTTTTTCCGTTATCTTTCTAAGCAATGAAAAATCATCGAGAATGTAAAAGCCTCTGCCGAAAGTTGCAATTACCAAATCGTCCTCTCTTTTTTGTATTTTTATATCTCTTACGGCAATTGTAGGCAGTCCTGATGATAATTTAATCCATCTTCCTCCTCCGTTATTTGAAAAATATAAACCGAATTCCGTACCGACAAACAAAAGTTGTTTTTCAACAGGGTCTTCAACAATTGAATAAACCGTTCCTCTTTCGGGCAAATCAGAAACAATTTCAAACCATGTTTTTCCCTTGTCCATACTTTTAAGGAGGTAAGGTTTTAAATTATTATCTTTTCTTCCGTCAAAAGCAACATAAACAATATTTTCGTCATGCTGAGAAGCAAAAATACAACTTACGTAGGTCATTTCCGGTACATCTCTGAATTTGCTTATTTTTCTCCAGGTTTTACCGCCGTCTTCCGTAATCTGAACTAAGCCGTCATCGGTTCCTGCATACAGAAGTTTTTCATTAACAGGAGATTCGTCAAAGGCAGTAATATTTCCGAAAATTGAAGTCGAAGCATTTTTTGCAACGGCATCAACGGGTTGTATTTTCCCCATAACTTTTAACTCATTTCTGTTAAGTTGTCTTGTCAAATCCGGGCTGATAACTTTCCATGAATTTCCTCTGTCATCACTTCTGAAAACTTTGTTTGCACAGAAATACAGGCGTTTATTATCAAATTTACTTATCTTGAAAGGAGCGTTCCAATTCCATCTGTATGCTTCGTCTTTCGGAGGAAGAGGCTGAATATAGACACGTTCTCCGCTTTGCTTGTCATATCTTACCATTCCGCCGTATTGCGATTCGGCATAAACAATATTCGGATTCTCAGGGTCAACAGCTGAGAAAAAACCGTCCCCTCCTTGTGTAACCTTCCAATCTCCTTTTAAAATCCCGTCTCTGCAAATTGTTTGTGACGGACCTATGCAACTATGGTTGTCTTGAGTTCCTCCGGCAACATTATAAAATGGTTTTGCATTGTCAACGGCAACTCTGTAAAATTGAGTTATAGGCAAATTGGGAGTATGTCGCCAAGTATTACCGAAGTCAAAAGTTTCGTATAACCCTCCGTCACTACCGATTAAAAAATGATTTCTGTTGTCGGGGTCAATCCAAATAGCGTGGTCGTCAACATGTTTATTCGAAAGTCCGAATTTTTCCCATGTTTTTCCTCCGTCGAGTGTATACTGAGAGTAAGTATCCATAGAATAAACTATGTTTTTGTCTTTCGGATCGCAATAAATTCGATTGTAGTATTGCGGACTGCTTGAAACATAAGAACTCATTTTTTTCCATGAAGCACCTCTGTCGGTTGTTCTGAAAAAACCGCCGGAACCGTTTGTTCCTTCAATGATTGCATATATATAGTCCGGATTTGCAGGTGAAATTGCTAAGCCGATTCGTCCCACATTTCCTTTCGGCAGTCCGGTTGTTAATTTTTTCCATGTTTTTCCGGCATCAACAGATTTATAAATTGCTGATTCGGGTCCGCCGTTAATTAAAGTATAAACACGTCTTCGTCTTTGATAGCTTGCTGCATACAGGACATCCGGATTTCTCGGGTCAAAAACAATATCTGTAAAGCCTGTGTTTTCGCTTATCGTTATGAGAGTATCCCATGTTTGCCCCATATCGGAAGTTTTGAAAATGCCGCGTTCACCTCCGGGTCCCCACAAAGGACCTTGTGCCGCAACGTAAACGTCAGAGTTTCTCGGGTCAATTATTATTCGTCCGATATGTTCCGTCTTTTTTAATCCGACATTTTTGAATGATTTGCCGCCGTCTTGAGAAACATAAATTCCGTCTCCGTAGCCTATAGCTCTTTGACTGTTATATTCTCCGGTTGCTACCCATACTACGTTTGTATTATTAGGGTCAATTGCAATATCTGCTATTGAGTAAGAACCGTAATTATCAAAAACAGGATAAAAAGTTGTGCCGGCATTGTCTGTTTTCCATACATGTCCGGCAGCTGCCGCGATATAAAATTGACTGTGATTTTCAGGATTAACTTCAATATCGGCTATTCTGCCTGAAGCATAGGCAGGACCTATACTCCTGAATTTAAAAGCGGAAAAAGTTGATGATTTTATCAAACTTTTTTCTTGTGCAAATGAAATCGTTGAGAAAATTGAGAATACCGTAATAAAAAGTGTCTTCAGTAATGTTCTATTAATCATAATTGAAATATTTTATAATATAATTTAGAGTATAAGCAAAAGTCGTGCAAGAAATTTTAGGCTTTTAAAGTCTCGGCTTAAGTCAGTAGTTGTATATACCTTAATTTATTAGGATTCTAATATGTATCTGTATAGTTTTTTATCGGATAACAATAGTTTTGAAAAAATAAAAACACTTATCTTTGCAAAATTTCTTTCAAAAAATATGAGCAAATTCATAGACGTAAAAGGGGCAAGGGTTCATAATCTTAAAGATATTGACGTAAAAATTCCGCGAAATAAACTTACCGTAATTACCGGTTTAAGCGGCAGCGGAAAATCTTCGCTTGCTTTTGATACAATATATGCCGAAGGGCAAAGGCGTTATATTGAAACTTTTTCTGCCTATGCACGCCAGTTTCTCGGTAATTTGGAACGTCCGGATGTCGATAAAATTACCGGTTTAAGTCCCGTTATTTCGATTGAACAAAAAACGACAAATAAAAATCCGCGTTCTACGGTAGGCACAGTTACCGAAATATATGATTTTTTAAGATTGCTTTTTGCCAGAGCGGGAGAGGCATATTCTTATAATACCGGAGAGAAAATGGTACAATATACAACTGAGCAAATCTTGAAAATAATATCAGAAGAGTATAAAGACAGAAAAATAATACTTACAGCACCTGTTGTGAGAAGCCGAAAAGGACACTATAGAGAACTTTTTGTAAACATCAGAAAAAAAGGATACATACAAGCATTTATTAACGGTAAATTGACAGAACTTGTCCCGGGTTTAAAACTTGACAGATATAAAACACATAATATTGAAATTGTAACGGATAAATTAAAAGTTAACGAAAAAAATTATGACAGGTTAAAAAAATCTGTTCAAACAGGATTAAAAGAAGGTAAAGGGGTAATCTTAATATATGATTTTGAAACAAACAAATCCCGTTATTTTAGTAAAAATCTAATGTGTCCGACAAGCGGACTTTCTTATGATATTCCGGAACCGAACTCTTTTTCGTTCAATTCGCCGAAAGGGGCTTGCCTCGAATGCAAAGGACTAGGTGTTGTCAATAAAATTGATTTTAATAAAATTATTCCTGATACTTCATTATCCGTTAAGAACGGTGCCGTAAAACCTATAGGAGAATATAAACCGTCGCTTGTTTTTATGCAAATAGAAGCAATTCTCAAATCTGCAGGATTAACTTTAAAAACTCCTGTTAAAAAAATTCCGAAAGAAATTCTTGATAAAATTTTATACGGGGCAAATGAAGCTGTTATAATCGAAAATCTGAGTGTCGGAATAAAATCAAAGATTGAACTTAATTATGACGGTATTTATTCTTATCTCAAACGACATATTAACGGTTCAGGAGCTGAGTCTAAGCGTATTGCCGACAATTATTTCAGTGAAGAAATTTGTCCGGTATGCAAAGGAAAACGCCTGAAAAAAGAATCTTTATGGTTTAAATTTGCAGGTAAAAATATAACGGAAATTGCCGAACTTGATATTTCTGAATTGTATGATTTTTTGCATAATGTTAAGTCTGAATTATCTGAAAAACAAGTTTTTATAGCCGGTGAAATTTTAAAAGAGTTACTTACAAGAATTAAATTTTTGCTTGATGTAGGCTTAGGTTATCTGAATTTAAACAGGACTTCAAAAACATTATCCGGCGGAGAAAGTCAGAGAATTCGTTTGGCATCACAAATCGGCTCTAAGTTGGTAAATGTTTTGTATATTCTTGACGAACCCAGCATAGGCTTACATCAGAGAGATAACAGAAAACTTATACATTCATTATTGCAGCTTCGGGATACCGGAAATTCCGTAATCGTTGTAGAACACGATAAAGATATGATGCTTTCGGCAGACTATATTATTGATATGGGACCAGGAGCAGGAAAACACGGAGGAGAAATTTCGGCTTGCGGAATGCCCGAAGAAATTTTGAAAACAAATACGCTTACGGCAAAATATCTGAAAGGAGAAAAGCAAATTAAAATTCCCGAAAAAAGGAGAAAAGGTAACGGAAAAGAAATTGTTTTGACGGGAGCAAGCGGAAATAACCTGAAAAATATTACCGTTAAATTCCCTCTGGGAAAATTTATTTGCGTAACAGGAGTTTCAGGCAGCGGAAAATCAACATTGGTTAATAATACACTGCACCCTGTTTTAAGCCGTCATTTCTATCGCTCAAATAAAAAACCCTTACCGTATAAATCAATAAAGGGCATTGAAAATACAGACAAGGTAATTGAAATAAATCAATCTCCCATAGGCAGAACACCGCGCAGCAATCCGGCAACTTATACAAAAGTATTTGATGAAATACGGAAACTATTTACACAACTTCCCGAATCAAAAATACGCGGATATAAACCCGGACGCTTTTCATTTAACGTAAAAGGAGGCAGATGTGAAACTTGTCAAGGGGCAGGACTTCGCACTATTGAGATGAATTTTTTGCCTGATGTTTACGTGCATTGCGAAGATTGTCGAGGAAAAAGATACAACAGAGAAACTTTGGAAGTCCGTTATAAAGGTAAATCAATCAGTGATGTCTTGGATATGACAATTAATACGGCTTACAATTTTTTTGAAAACATTCCTAAAATAAAAAAAATATTAAAAGCATTAAAAGAAGTAGGTTTGGGCTATGTAACTTTGGGACAGTCTTCCGTTACGCTTTCCGGCGGCGAAGCCCAACGCGTAAAACTTGCAACCGAACTTGCCAAAAGAGATACCGGAAAAACACTTTATATATTAGACGAACCTACGACAGGCTTGCATTTTGAAGACATAAAAATGCTGCTTACCGTATTAAACCGTTTGGTTGATAAAGGAAACACAGTTATTGTTATAGAGCATAACCTTGATGTTATTAAAGTAGCCGATTATATTATCGACATAGGAGCAGAAGGCGGTATATCCGGCGGTTACATTATTGCCGAAGGCACTCCCGAAGAAATCAGTAAGAACAAAAAAAGCTATACCGCAAAATTTCTTAAAAAAGAATTAACATTTTAAGCAAACAATTTAAAATATTATTTTGTAACTTTGAAGTCCGTTTTTTAAAATTATTTATTGATCATTAAATATATTTGTTATGAAAAAGTTTTTATTATTTACATTAATGTTTTGGACTTTATCCGGTTTTGGACAAGGGCTTTTTATCAGTGAGGTTGCCGACCCTGGTGACCATTATGACGGAAGATATGTAGAATTGTATAATGCAAGCGGTTCTGCAATTGATTTTTCTACTTCTGTGTTTTATCTTTCAAGACAAAGTAATGGTGGTACAACTTGGTCAGATGTTCAATTAACCGGAACCGTGGCAAATGGAAGTTGCTATGTTATTGCCGGTTATTCTGCATTTACTTCTTATTATACTTATACTCCAGATATTACAAGTGGAACTGTTAATGGAAACGGAGATGATGCATACTATTTATATATAGGAGGTGACCATACTACAGGAACTTTAGTTGATATATATGGAGTTATTGATCAGGATGGTACGGGACAACCATGGGAATATGCAGATTCTCATGCAGTCAGGAATACCGGTATTGTCTCTCCTAATACAACATGGACTGCTTCAGAATGGACAATTACTTCTGCGAATGTAGCAGACATGACACCCGGAACTCATGATATTGGTTCCTTAAACGACCAAACATCAACCGTAAAGGCACCCGGCACACAGTTGCTTGTCGGAACAATATCTTCAATAGGAGTTGACTCAGTGCCGATAATACGTTTTGATATTACCGATGCCGGCGGCGACGGTTTGTCTACAAATGTAACAGGAATGTATTTTGTTGCCGGACCGAATAATACCGTAGATTTTCAACAAAATCTCGGCGGCGGCGGTGTATATGATTTAACAAACGGTGCAGTTGTATCATTAACAGGGCAGCCTGTTGTGAATTCGGGGAATGTTTTTTTACCCGTAAACTTGACCGTGCCTGACGGCGGAACAGTTTCCCTTGAGGCATATGTTTATATTGATAATGCAAATGCACCTGACGGCGGGATTCTGCAATTTCAAATAAATGCCGCCAATCATGGTTTTACTGCAGATGCAAGCGGTTCCGATTTTGAAAGCACATTTGCCGGCGGCGATATTGTCGGGAATAATTTTACGGTTCAAGTCGTTGCAACTCAGTTATCTTTTATACAACAACCTTCAGATGTTACTGCTAACTCTGTTATGACTCCTGCTGTTACTGTTGCGGCAACGGATGCCGGAGGCAATATTGATATTGATTATGCTTCAACAGCTATAACACTTGGATTTACGGGAACAGGAAATATGTCAGGAACAAATCCCGTAAATACAATATCCGGAGTAGCAACGTTTAATGATTTATCTTTTGATGCTGTTGAAAGTAATGTTACTCTTACGGCAAACGACGGAACTTTTTCTCAAGTAACAAGTGCAGCGTTCAATGTCACGGTTCAGGGCGGCGGAACTTCTTGTGCAGATGCTTTGGCAATAGATGCAGGGACTCATACTGCCGTTCATACAACAGTTGCTGATTACGACCAGTGGTATGTCTATACAGCTGCGGCAGACGGAACAATAACTGTTGAAAATTGCAGTTCAGGATACACCGGAGATACATATGTTGAAATTATAGAAAATAATTGCGGAGGAACTAATTGGAACAGTGCTGACAATGTTTGCGGAACACTTGAAACTTTATCATTTACCGTTACAGCCGGCGAAAGTTATTATATAGGTTGGGGCGATTATGATACTGCAAATCCGGGGACTTATGATTGGACATTGTCTTTCAGGCCGACAATAAATATTATTGATGCTTATGCTGTAAGCAATAATGAGTTGGTATTGAAATATGAATCCGGTTTAACTTCTGTAGATCCTGCTGATTATACTTTAACGGCAACAAGCCAGACTACCGTTAATTTTAATAGTGCAAATATTGATGCGGGTGATAATACAATTGTTTATCTGACAGCATCTGCGGATTTTGCAATTAACACTGTCAGAGATAATATTAATGACTCATATAATAATACTACGTATCAATTTTATGCCGGCGTATTACCTGTTTCTTATACCAATACGGCAAACGACCCCGATACCGTAAGACAAGGATATAATGTAACTTTATCGGGTGTGGTTACGGCAAATGATAATTTTAATCAAGTTTGGATACAAGATTCAAATGACCCGATGTCGGGAGTTTTGATATACAGTTCTTCTTTTGATGCCTTGGTTTCGGTAGGAGACACTGTTACAATAACGGGACAAAAAGCTTTTTATAACGGACTGACTGAAATTATAAATCCCGTATTAATCAACTCTGTAAGCGGAGGAACACCGACTCCGGCTGTTATTAATACGGCAAATTTGGAATATTACAAAGCACAAGACGACCCTGCAGCAGAGCCTTGGGAAGGGCAGTTGGTTACTGTAAGCGGTATTGTAATTGACAGCCTGAATTCTACATATTTTGAATATTTCGGGCATGATTGTTCGGGCAATATAATTTGTATAAATGACGATGTTGATTATCAATACGGCAGTGGTTTTGCTTTAACAACCGGAAGTGTGTACAGTATTACCGGCGTTGTAACCTACTCAAACGGTCATTATAAAATAAACCCGCGAGGGACATCAGACGCAACGGAAACAGTAAGAGATTTTACTTCACTTGTTGAAGATCCGGCATCTCAAGTTGCGGATGCAACAATTGACGGAACTGTTCCGGTTGATTCTCTTAATGCAATCGAAGCATTCAAATTTAAAATTACCGATGAAGGAACAGACGGTTTGCCGACAAAACTTTCTCAATTTTCACTTTATACAGGCCCGAATAATACTGTTGATATAGCCGGAAACGCAATAGCCGGCGGATGGTTTGATTTCGGAGATGCAAATATCCCGATTGTTATTATTGCAGAACCTGATTTCATAACAGACCATTTTGTATTTTATGCAGACCCCGAAACTGCAATAATTGATAACGGAACAAGCCGAGAAGTGATTTTACATCTTTGGTTTGATCCGGCTTATTTGGTTGATGAAAGTGTATTGCAATTTATGATAAAAGCTGACCCGCACGGCTTTGTTTCCGAATGTACAAATTCTCAATTTGCAGGAACTCTTTCTGCAGATGTTGTCGGAGGAAGTTTAATAATTGACACGAACGTAGGAGTTAAAGATGTTTCGGAAAGTCATGTTAAAGTGTATCCGAATCCTGCAGACAATGTCTTATTTGTGAAAAGTTCAGAAATTATTTCAGATATTTCTATAACAGATGTTCTCGGAAGAAATATAGAAACAATTAATGTCAATTCTGATTTTTCGGAAATAAATATTGCAAATTTCACAAAAGGAGTATACTTTATTAGAATTAATACCGAAAATGAAAGCTATATCATAAAATCGTTCATTAAAAAATAATTAAGTATAATACAGCAGAATAAACATAACGCCGGTAGTACAGCCGGCGTTTTTTATTAACAAATTTTGCAACTTTAAAAAAATGATTACTTTTGCATCCTCAAATTAATATAAAATTAAAAATAAAAGAATTATGATGAATCAGTATGAAACCGTTTTCATTGTTACTCCCGTTTTATCTGAAGATCAGGTAAAGGAAACGGTACAAAAATTCAAAAAAATTCTCACCGAAGGAGGTGCTGAAATTTTAACAGAAGAAAATTGGGGGCTGAAAAAATTAGCTTACCCGATAAAACACAAGACGACAGGTTTTTATAACTTAATTGAATTTAAAGCCGAAGGTGCTCTTATCGAAAAGTTAGAAACTGAATTTCGCAGAGATGAAAGAATTATTCGTTTTTTGACATTTAAAATGGATAAATATGCTGTCGAATATTCGGATAAAAAGAAAAAAATGAAAAAAGAAAATTCTAATTAAAAAGGAGGAGAAAAAATGGCTGACAAAAACGTAAGATATTTAACACCGGTAGCAGTTGATACCAAAAAAGAAAAATACTGTCGTTTTAAAAAACACAGAATAAAATACGTTGATTATAAAGACCCGGAGTTTTTAAAACAATTCTTAAATGAGCAGGGTAAAATTTTGCCCAGACGTTTAACCGGAACATCTTTGAAATACCAGCGTAAAGTTGCAAAAGCCGTAAAAAGAGCAAGACACCTTGCTATTTTACCCTACGTAACCGATTTAATGAAATAAATTTAACAATTAAAAAATTGTTTTGATATGGAAATTATTTTAAAAGAAGATATAAATAATTTAGGATATAAAGACGATATCGTAGAAGTAAAAAGAGGCTATGCGGTAAATTATCTTATCCCTAAAGGACTGGCTGTAAGAGCTGACAAATCGGCGAAAAAAGTTCGCGAAGAAAATTTAAAACAACGTGCCCACAAGGAAGAAAAACTTCGTCAGGATGCTCAGGCAATTGCAGAAAAACTTAAGAATAAAGAAATTAAAGTAGGAGCAAAAACAAGCTCTAAAGGAAAAATTTTCGGTTCTGTTACAAATATCCAGCTCGCAGATGCAATTAACAAAAAAGGCTTTGATATTGACAGAAAGAAAATAACAATTGTTGAAAAAGAAGTAAAAGAAGTGGGCAAATACAACGCAATAATTAAATTACACCGAGACATAAAAATCGAACTTCCCTTTGAAGTTGTCTCAGAGTAAAAATAAAATAATGATAAAATAAAGAGGACAATCGTAAACGGTTGTCCTTTTTTATGTTTATTTTACAAATTATTTTTTAAATTAGCAACTTAAATAAAACTATCTAAAGTGGCTCAGGAAAAAATAAAATTCAGTTTAAAATATACACTGACAGGTTTAGCGGCAGGTTTTATAATAAGTGTCATTATTATGCTGATAATCCTTATATCAGCTAATGTCGATTTCAGAATCGAGGATGTGTCTTCATTCTTCGCAGAAAACAGGATTGTCTTCTTTATGCTTTTTATACCGGCATTTTTAACAATAATAATAGGATACATAACAGATTTAAACTTAAATAACTTATTCCGGTCTAAATTTGCCGAATTCGAAGAGGAAAAACAACACTCCCGATTAATTTTTAATGTTATAGAAAAACTAAGAAAAGGAGAGTCAATAAAAAATCTTAAGAATTTACCCGAAGATGATAAAATAATTTATTCACTGATTAATTTGAGCGAAGAAATTGATAAGCGACAAGAAGAACAAGAAAAAAGAAAACAAGAAGATGCTCA
>JALSMF010000342.1 GCA_026987795.1 Bacteroidales bacterium | reverse complement strand
ACAACAAAGACGCAGTTTCAGTATCCGGTATAGATTTGGCGTTAATAATTATTGACTTTAAAAATATGCACCTTCAATTTTCGGGTGCAAAGAATCCTTTATTTTTAATACGAAAAAAAGGAATTAACGAAATTCCCGAAAATAACAACTTTGCAAGAACGGAAGAAAACGGTTTTGTTTTGTATCATTTCAAACCGGACAAAATGCATATAGGCTTACACCACAATTTTGATTCATTTAAAAAACAAGATATAATATTGGAGAAAGATGACACACTTTATCTTTTTTCAGACGGTTTTGTTGACCAACCCGGCGGAACTCTAGGAAAAAAATTAATGAACAAAAGGTTTAAAAGTATGTTGCTCAGCATTCAAAATAAAAATATCAAAGAACAAAAAGAAACAATTGAAAAGTTCCTTGACAGATGGAAAGGTAATCAAGAACAAATTGATGATATTATTCTTATCGGAATAAAAATTCAGTAATTAAAAAACATTTAATTCTTTAATTATGAAAAATATACATTTTACATTAATCCTTGTTTTATTTTTACAAATATTATTTACGGGATGTGACGACAACAGTGAGGATAATACCCCCGATGCTTTTGAAGACGAGACATCATTAAGTGATGTTATCAGTTCAAAAAGATATTATAACGATTTAATAACACAACTTTATGATGAAATTTCAGAAAAAAATAAAGAACTGAAAAAGCTTAATGAGTCTGTAAAAAAATTAAAAAAAGAAACTGCGGAAAAGACTGAAGAGGCAGATAAGTTTTTCGCAAATAATCAAAAGTATTATAACGCAGCTTATGCAAGAACAGAGATTATTCAAGACAGTGTTCTGAAAGAAACTGTTTTAACAAAGTTGAGCGAAAATGAAAACAGTTTCAATATTAAAACCGAACAATTAGCAAATCTTCTTTCCGAAATTTCACAAAAACAAGCTGAACTGAATGATTATTACAATGCGATGAAAATCATCATTACCATGAAACAAAATGCGGAATATCAGAACAGCAATATGCCGGACACAAATAAATTGAAAGGGTTAACGAAGGATTATCAAAATATTATTGACATCATTAAAGTTCAGACAAAAAACTAAAACCATTTTAAGGTAAAGAAAATTTTCCGCAAGTTAAAAACCGTAAAAGTATGAAGAGATTTAAATTTGCTTTTAACGGCATAATAAATGTCTTTAAAAATGAACAAAATTTCAGAATTCACGCTGTTTCTGCTGTTTTTGTAATTATTGCGGGGTTTATTTTCTCCGTAAACAAAACAGAGTGGACGATATTAATAATTGCAATAAGTATGACGGCATCATTTGAAATGATAAATTCTGCCCTTGAATACCTGTCAAATTTTGTATCACCCGGATATGACAATAAAATTAAAATAATAAAAGATGCTGCTGCAGGTGCGGTTTTAATTTCTGCATTAGGAGCATTTATTTTAGCATGCATAATTTTTTTACCGAAAATTATTTCTGTTTAAAAAGTAAGAATTTGAGTAAACCGGTAAAAATACAAGTTTTATGTTGCTGATATTCTGCCTGTTAAAAAACTCAGTTTTTCACTGAAAGAACCTTGTAATTTTGAAAATATTATCGGCTAAAATGAAAAAAATATCCCCTTCATAC
>JALSMF010000341.1 GCA_026987795.1 Bacteroidales bacterium | reverse complement strand
AGCATCATTTTAGGAC
The DNA here is from genome assembly GCA_026987795.1 of Bacteroidales bacterium. Taxonomy (GTDB): domain Bacteria; phylum Bacteroidota; class Bacteroidia; order Bacteroidales; family JAADGE01; genus JAADGE01. The sequence continues at coordinate 1,635 of JALSMF010000341.1, read as the reverse complement.
TGTTTCCGGGAAGATAGAGTCTGGAAAATCTGAATTGTTCTTTTTCTGTTGAATACTTATTTTCTTCAAGTATATCAAGTAAGAAATCTTTATCTGTTTTTACAGCCTGTTTAACTGCCGCTTCAATTCTTGCCGCTATCGTAAAATCTAAAGCTCCGGAATCGGTTATATCTAATTTTGCATTATTAATATTGAAAAAAGTCAACACTTCTTTACTTAATTTGATAATTGACTCTCCGTAAAGCGATTTAACCTTACTTTTAAGATTAATTTCTAATCCGCCGGATTCTTTTATTTCCAATGTAACAAAACAATCGGAACGAGACTTGGGACTCTTGTCTCCTGCCGTAAATATTTTTTTTTCTGCCATTTTATTACTGATTTATAAAATTGCTTTAACAATATCAACAAAACTGTCTGCTTTAAGCGAAGCTCCGCCTATAAGCCCTCCGTCAACGTCAGGCATTGAAAAAATTTCAGCCGCATTATCGGGTTTTACGCTCCCTCCGTAAAGAATCGTAAGTTTTTCGGCTGTATTGTTTCCGTATTTTTCGGCAACGGTTTTACGAATAAATTCGTGCATCTCCTGTGCCTGCTCTTTTGTTGCCGTAACACCTGTCCCGATAGCCCATACCGGCTCGTATGCAATAACAATTTTTGAAAAGTTTTTTTCAGATAAATTAAATAATGATTCCGAAATTTGATTCTTCACTATGTTAAAATGATTTCCGGCTTCTCTCTCCTCAAGCTTCTCACCGCAACAGAAAATCGGCGTCAGTTCATTTTTAAGAGCCTGTTCAGTTTTTTTTGCCAACGTTTCTGAAGTTTCGCAAAAATATGCTCGTCTTTCGGAATGCCCGATTATAACAGCCGAACAACCTATCATTTTCAGCATTTTTGCTGATATCTCTCCGGTATATGCTCCTTGTTCTTCGCTTGAACAATTTTGTCCTGCAATTATTATTTTTTTATCATCGGTAACTTGCTCGACAAAAGCAATATGGGTAAAGGGCGGGGCAAGAATTATTTTTACGTTTTCAGGTAAATTAATGTCTTTAAGCGAAACGTTTATATCAGAAGCTAAAGCTACGCCTTCTCTGACAATTGTATTCATTTTCCAGTTTCCTGCAACAATTTTATTTCTCATAATATGGGTTATTTAGTTTTTTAATTTCATTTACGTCGGGAATATCAGAATAGTGATATTTTTTCAGAATTTTTGCATCTTTCATAAGCACAAAACCGGGGTTTGAACGAATAAAGGTCTTCAGCATTTTTTTATCTCCCGTAAGAACCCGAATGTATTCGGGCAAACTGTTTTTATATTGCTCAACTACGGATGTTTCAGAAGATGTAAAGCAATAGAAAGGGTAATGATTGTAGTCTGTATAATATGCTATATCATCTAATTTTTTCTTATATTTTTTAATTTTTTTTATTCCTTCTTTAAAATCAGGCATAATTAAAATACACGTAAGGTTTTTGTAATTAAGAATGTCTTCCGTAACATCTTTTCCGTATAGGGTTGAGAGAAAGAAATCGTGAATCGGAGGCTCGTAACCTTTTTTTATAAGTTTTGAGATTGTTGTATCATAAGCCCAGTTTAAAGTGTCTTCATAAGGTATATTGTTGATA
>JALSMF010000340.1 GCA_026987795.1 Bacteroidales bacterium | reverse complement strand
AAAACATCTTCAGTAATTTCCATTCCGTCAAGCCCGTATTTTTGGTATATTTCTTCTCCTATTACGGTTTCTCTGTTATGAAATGCCGGTAAACAGTGCATAAATTTAACTTTCGGATTTCCTGTCATTTTTACCACTTCGGAATTAACCTGATAAGGTTTCAGAAGTTTTATTCTTTCTGTCCAGACTTCCTCCGGCTCTCCCATTGACACCCACACATCGGTATAAAGAAAATCAGCATCTTTTACGCCTTCCGCAACATTATCGGTTACGGTAATTTTTGCTCCTGTTTCTTTTGCAATTTCTTTGCATTGTGCAATTAATTCTTCTTCGGGCTGAACCGATTTCGGAGCAACCAAACGAACATCCATGCCCATTTTTGCACCGCCGACCATCAGCGAATTTCCCATATTGTTTCGGGCATCGCCTAAATAAGCAAATTTTATCTTATTTAAAGGTTTATCGCTATGTTCAAGCATAGTCATAAAATCGGCAAGAATTTGTGTCGGATGAAATTCATTTGTAAGACCGTTCCAAACAGGAACACCCGAGTATTTCCCTAAATCTTCAACCGTTGCCTGTGCAAAACCTCTGTATTCAATACCGTCATACATCCTTCCGAGAACACGAGCCGTATCTTTCATACTCTCTTTTTTTCCTATTTGCGAACCTGAAGGTCCGAGATAAGTTACGTTTGCACCTTGGTCGTGTGCTGCAACTTCAAAAGCACAGCGTGTTCTGGTAGAAGCCTTTTCAAAAATAAGAGCAATATTTTTGCCTTTTAATTTTTGTTGTTCTGTACCGGCATATTTTGCCGCTTTCAAATCCATTGAAAGTTTCAATAAAAAATCAATTTCTTTAGGACTGAAATCCAGGAGCTTAAGGAAATTTCTGTTTCTTAAATTGTATGCCATTTTATTGTCTTTTTAATATGAATATGATAATTTTACGCAAAAATAGAATTTTATATTCAATCTTGTTCTAAAAAGTAAAAAAACAGAGGTATTTTTTAGTATTTCCGAAAAATCTCACTTTTTTTGAAGATTTTAAGATTTTTAATAAATTAGCATGGAAATTAATAATTTTTTTTAGGTGAAATTCCATTAAGCATAAGCAAAATAAAGAAACAAAAAAAATGATAAATTTTGTAAAAAAGTAGCCTTAACAAAGGGAGAAGCATATTATAATTGTAATTGCACTCTTTGCAAAGGACAGTGTTAATATGATGATTGAGGCATTAATCCCATATCCTGATTTACCTGCTATTTACTAACAAGCTAATACTTAACCAAAATTGTAAAAGAATATGTCTTGCCGACACACCGTAAAAAATTACATTGAAAAGGCATAAAATTACAATTTTTATTATTTAATTTGCACTCGTATCCGAGTTAAAGATATCTAAATCATAAAAATTGACATGATTCTTTAACCGACGGGTTTCGGCAGAAATGCCCGAGCCTCCCGATTTCCGTTTTTGCGGAATGAATTGGAAAGGATAATTGTTTTCTTATTCATATCATTATTATAATATCTGAGAAGACTTCTTTTCTGTATTCATTCGCATAAGAAAAAGGGGTCTTTTTATATTTATTTTGATATGGATTTTTTATTTTTAGTATTGCTGTTTATTGTTGCTCTTCTCTACGCCTCTGTCGGTC
>JALSMF010000339.1 GCA_026987795.1 Bacteroidales bacterium | reverse complement strand
GATATTTGCCGATAGAGCAATATCATACAGAAAAAAATACAGTCTTAAACAAAATTCAAAAGAAGACAGATTATTTCTTGACATAAAACAAGCAATTTATAATGACGTAATTTCCGAAGGAAATGACTTAGCATCGGAAAGTAAATATCAAAAAGCACTGGATAAATTTACAAAAGCCGTATCAATACAAACAAATTTCGGGGTCAGAAAAAATTTAAAACTGCAGGCTTACATAAATAATACGGCAGAAAATTTTGTTAAAGAAATTTGCAAAAACGGCAAAAACAAAGTTAAAGTGAACGATTTAAATACGGCACGTAAACTTTATGATAACGCCAAAACAATTTCAGAAAAATATTCTGTTGAAAATAATCCCGAAGTTATAAAAGCTAAAACAGAACTTAAAAAATTAATTTTTAAAAAAGAGTGTATAAACGCACAAAATGCCTTTGATAAAATATACAATTCCGCACTTGATTTAATAAATTCCAAAAAATATATCGAAGCAGATAAAAAATTGGATAAAGCCTTTGAGTTGTCAAGAAAATATGAAAAATGTGAGATTGATACAAGAAAAGTTGCCGTTAAAAAAGATTATATATCGCCTGCCGTTAAATATTTGAAAAACATTGAAGCGGTAAATGCTTATTTGAAAAGAAAAAACTATAAATCGGCAATCGAGACATATATTTCGGCAGAGGATTATTATAAAATTCAAAATATTAACGAGTACGGTATAAATCATACACCTTTGTTCGATTTTATTCAGAAATCATACAGCGATTTTATCATTTATTCTGTCGGATTTTATAATCATAACAAAGAATATGATAAAGCACTTGACTTGTTAAGAGAATTAAGTCGGCGACAAGCCAAAAAAAGTTACACGAAAGAAATGCAAATTGTATTGGCAACCGATATGGCAAAAAGAGATTTTGATACAGACCCGAAAGGTAATTACAAATCTTATATTGCAAAATACACTCAAGGCGATAAATTCTTCAAGTATTTCAGGAAAGCCTATAAAAAACAGTGGAAAATTTTAGATTAGTATTTACACAGAGTATGAACAGCCTGCTGTGTTACCTGCTTTAATAAAATTTAATGATGTTTTGCAATTACTATAAAAAACTTAAATTTGCCGCATAATTTTTTCTTATGGTTTTAGAAAGTAAAATAAAATCTTCGCAGCACAAACTTAATGAAATAAGAGCAACCGCAATTTGCGGTAATGACATATCTTCATCAGTGCTTTATGTATCTGCATTATCAATTATAGCTGCCGGACAATATGCTTGGATTGCACTTCTTATAGTTGCAGTAGTATTGTTTGCTTTCAGAAAAATTTATGCCGAGGTTGTAGGAGCCTTGCCTTTAAACGGAGGTGCTTATAACGCATTATTAAATACAACCGGAAAATCAACAGCATCTCTCGCTGCAACTCTCACACTGCTTTCATACATTGCTACCGCCGTTATTTCGGCAACAGAAGCAATGCACTATTTACACAGTATAATTCCTGCATTCAGTGTTATAATTGCGACAATTATTTTACTTGCAATATTTATGGGCTTGACTATTATGGGTATTACTGAATCTTCATTTGTTGCAATGATGATTTTTATTTTTCACCTTATATCATTAGTCCTTTTAGCCGGAGCAATTTT
>JALSMF010000338.1 GCA_026987795.1 Bacteroidales bacterium | reverse complement strand
TTTATTCTGCACAGATTAAACGGGTTAAAATACAGTGAAATAGCCGACTTTCTTGATATATCCGTAAAAACAGTCGAAAAACATATAACAAAAGCCCTTCGTATTTTGCGAAACAATTATCAAAAAAAGAATTGAAAAAAAACTAAAAAAGGGTAGGGTTTTTTATCTCTTTATGCGTCATAAGGTATTAATTAATTGTTAAACTTTTAAATTTTTACATTATGAGAAAATTTTTATCTTTCATTTTTGCAATGTTATTTGTTGCTGCAGCGGCAAATGCACAATTTTCTGTACTATTGGTAGACGATGACCAAAATACGCCTGAATCGGATCCCATTGTTACGGCTTTAACAAACTGGGCCGGCACATTTGATGTGAATACAACAAGTTCTGCCGGAGTTCCTGACTATGCAGAGTTGTCAAATTATGATATGGTTATTTGGTATACAGGAAACGACGGAATAGATCTGAGACTGTGGGATGTCTCAGATACTGCAGGTGTTGGTCCGGGAGCAGTAAAGTTTAACCCCGGTTTAACGGAATTTGTTGCTAACGGCGGAGTTCTTTGGATTGACGGCTTAGACTTTATATACGATTTATACGGAGGAGCTCCTGATGATTTTGCTGCAGGCGACTTTGTTTATGATAAATTAGGCATTACTCAATATTTAGCTCAATCTCATGCAGACGACGGAACTTTCTCCGACGGAGTTCAGCAAATGGATAAAGCAACAGAAAATACAATTACGACTACAGACCCGATTTCTTGGGTGTGGTCAACTCTCTGGTATGCAGACGGTTTGGCTATTGTTAATGATGCAACGCCTTTATATAATATGGGTCCTGCCGGATATGATTTGGAAGGTCAGGTTTCTGCATTTTACTATAATAATTTAATTATCTCATCATTGAGAATAGCAAAAATAGACCCTCAAACTGATATAGACCAACTGGTTGCAGATATGATAGCCGCTGCTGAAGCAGGAACTTTTGCGGCAGCATCATCAGTTAATGAAATCTCAGAAGCATCTTTAAATATTTATCCGAACCCGGCAGCTAATTCTGCTGTTATTAATTTTTCGGACATTAAAAATGCTTTGGAGTTGAATGTTTTTGACATTACAGGCAAAAAAGTTTTATCACAAAACGTTAAAGGACAAAATCAAATAACAGTAAACCTTTCAAACCTAAGCACGGGATTATATAACTTAATAATCAATACCGATAACAGCAGTCTCTCAACTAAGCTGTCTGTTATTAAGTAAACCTTTGACCCGGACCTTCTCAATACCGAGAAGGTCTGTTTTTATTCTTAAAAATTTCCGTATATGATAACTAAGAAAACAGTCTTTATTATTTTTATGTTTCTTTCAATAACAGCCTTTTCTCAAAAAGTTTCATTGCCGGAAACAGAATTAATTGCCGGACATTTTTTTAAAAAAACAAATAATAAAAACTTAGTTTCTGCCGAACACCTTACGGAAAAAATATACTCGGATAAAAACGGAGAACTGTTGTTTTATGTGTTAAATTATAAAAATGCCTTTTTGGTAATCAGTGCAGATAAAAGAAATATTCCCGTTAAGGCTTTTTCGTTTCTTCATCCTCTGAAAACAGAATATGACGATTCTGAAGTTCATATGATTAATATTTTGAAATATGACTATGAACTTTTTAACGAGTATTTAAAAAGCAACCCGGAAGCAGGCACAGAGAATCGTAAAAAATGGAATGAAATGTTTGAAGGCTCTCTGTCAAAAAATAATTCAGATATCACATTAGGTCCTTATTTAGCATCTCTTTTCGGCCAGGTAAATTGTAAAGATAATAACGGTAATTACATTAACGTAACAAATTATTATACTCCCGACAATTATGCCGCAGGTTGTGTTGCTATAACTTTTATGACTGTAATGCATTATTTTGCATGGCCCAGAAAAGGAACGGGAAGTTTTTCTTATACAGACTCATACGGAAGCAGCACAGGTACATACAGTGCCGACTTTGAAGAGAAATATTATAATTATGACTTAATGAAGAATAGGTATTACGGAGTTGAATCAACAGATAAAGAAAGAAGCGAATTAGGAAAACTTACTTTTCACGCAGCCGTTTCCGTAAAAATGGATTTTGAAAACGGCGGTTCTACCTCAAATATTAACAGAATACCGTCAGCAGCATCAAAATATTTCAGATACATTGCCGACTATAAAGAAAAAAGTGCATATGATTTTTGGCAAAGTTTAGATACAAGTTTGCATTACGGAATACCGGCACAATTTGCCGTTTATACCGGCAGCGGAGCAGGACATGCAGTTGTGGGAGACGGAATCAAATATGTCGGAAGCGAAAAATATTATCATCTTAATATGGGGTGGTGGGGTACAGATAACGGATGGTACCAAATACATCAATCGTTCAATGCCGGCGGATATACAAACGTAACAGCTGCTGTTCTTAATATGATACCGGTTCCGGAACTTGACGACAGCCCGGAATTGGATACTGAAAATAAATCAGTTGTTCTGAAGTGGTATTACTCGGAAAGATTACCTGTTCAAAATTATGAACTTCAAATAAAAAGAGGTCCTGCAGAATGGGAAACACTTACGGATACATTAACCGTAAACACCTATGTTTTTGTGACTGACGGCAATACAGACTTTTCGTTCCGTGTCAGAGCAAACGTAAACGGAGAATGGGCAGATAATTTATGGTCAAACGAAATAAAAATAACACCCGATGATTTCAAACCGGAAGGGGACGAAACACTGACTTTATATCCGACCGTAGCTTATGACGAAATAAAAATAAGTTGGAAAAATCTTTCCGGTTCAAAAATTAAAATTTATAATGTTCAGGGAGCTTTACTTTATGAAAACAGTGAAGTTGTTTCCGATAATGAGTTTCGCGTAAATGTGTCAGCTCTTGAATCCGGAATATACTTTTTGCAAATTCTTAATGAAACCGAGAATAAAACATCAAAATTTTTAAAATTATGACAAAAGACTAAAAATCAATACTATGAAAAAAGGTTTCAGTTTGTTTATATTTTGTGCAGCAGTTATTTTTTCCTGCAATTATGCATACTCACAAATAAGTGAAAAAGAGCTTTTAAAAGTTGCCGGCAGTTATGCTGAATACGACCCTTTATTTTCCGGATATAAAGTAAATAATAAAAATTCCGTCAAGCAGGTATTGAATAATAAAAAAGAAACATTGGCATATGTAGTGAGTTTAAAACCGGAGGGATTTATTATTCTGGCACCTTCTAAATCTTTATATCCCGTTGTTGCCTATTCGGAAAACGGAAAATTTGATTTTTCGGAAAATGAATACAATTCTCTGTTAGCTGTTCTGAGAACAGACTTATCCTGCCAACTTGAAACTCTTAAAGCCCCAAAACTGTCATCCGCTCAGGAAGAAATAATTAAAAAAAACCAAGAGAAATGGGCAGAACTTTTAAGCGGCAATATACAGCCTGCGAAAGAATATCTTTATTATTTCGGACCGAACCTGAAAGATACCTGGGGTGGTGTAAACTGTAAAGATGAAAACGGAAATTTCATATATACGGGAAATTATTTTACTCCGAACAATTATTCTCCCGGATGTGTCGCAACATCAATGAGTCAAATACTTAACCTTTTTAAGTGGCCTCCGATAGGAGACGGAGAACATACGGATATTGACAATGTCGGTTCTTCACAAGGTTCTTACTATGCCGGTTTCGGAAGAATGTGGTATGATTGGGATAATATGCTCGATGAATACTACGGTGTGCCCTCAACAGACACAGAAAGAAGGGCAATCGGCAGAATTGCATATCATTGCGGAGTAGCTGTTGATATGGATTATGAAAACACCGGTTCTACTTCAAATATAACTCGAACTCCTGCAGTTCTAAATAATTACTTTCGCTCTTCAGGACATTATGAGCCGGGGTCTTGGTTTTACTTCTGGCCGAGGTTACGTTCAAACATAGAAAACGGTTATGCTGTACAACTCGCAGTCAGAGATGTTTCCTCCGGAGCGGGGCATGCTAATGTTTGTGACGGATGGAGACAACTGACGATTTCAGACCCGAAATACTATCACCTTAACAACGGTTGGTGGGGAACCTGTAATGCGTGGTATAATCTGCAAAATACTTTCAGTGATTGCGGGTATGACGCGATTGACGCGGCTGTTTTTGATATACTCCCTGATCCGATAATGACAGACGAACCGATAAGGTCTGAAACAGATTACAAAACATTTACCTTGCAATGGAGGGTTAGCAAAAGTTTAAATTGGGAAGCGTTTGAACTTCAGGAAAGTGTTGATAACGGAGCTTGGACAACAATAAGCAACACTATAACCGATACTTTTTATACCGTAACGGTACCGTCTGACGGTTTGTATAAATATCAGGTAAGAGCAAAGTCTTCAGGCAGTTATTATGCTGACAGTTATTCGGAGGAATGCGTTGTTCCGGTAGGTAAGATTGTTTATCTTAATTTTGACGGCGATGATTCGTTTTATGTAAAAGATAATCCGGTTAATGATTTAGACATATCAGATAAATGGACTGTTGAAGCATGGATTGAAGTTGACACCAGAACTTCAGGTACCTATCCTGTTATTTTAGACAGAAAGACCGTTTTTTCAATGTACCTTATTGATGATGTTGACGGAGGAGGAAATTACGGTATTCGTTTTGTTGCAAGAGATGCAAGCGGAAACATAATAGCATCGGTTCAGTCTGACGCATCATCTGATATATTTTTCGGAGAGTGGGTACACGTTGCCGTAACAAGAGACGGTAATGAAACCAAAATGTTTATTAACGGTAAAGTTGTTGATACATCTTCAGATGCGAACTTTAACTTAACGGCAACTGCGAATGCTTTAAATATCGGAGCCAGATATTGGACAACTTACGAGCGTTATTTAGACGGCAGAATAGATGAAATAAGGATTTCAGATACGGCAAGATACAGCACTGATTTTTGCCCCGACAGATACAACCGGTTTATAACCGATAAAAATACGAAGTTATTGCTGCATATTGAATCGGGAACCGGAACAAAAATAAAAGATTATTCTTACAATTTTATAAAGCCGACATTAAGGGCCGCAACAAACGATCCCGGATGGGCATCTGCATTATGCCCGATTATTACTTCAGAGCCGGAGGATATATCTGTTTGTCAGGGAAGTGTGTTTTTTGCCGTAACAGCCGCAAATGCAGGCTCTTATCAGTGGTATGAAGATTCCGGCTCGGGTTATGTTCCTTTGTCAGACGGAGGGGTTTATTCCGGAACTGCAACGGATACCCTGAAAATTTCAAATATCAGCGGACTGAACGGATATAAGTATAGGTGTAAAGTTGGCGGGAACGGACTGTTTTCAATGCATGACTGCAGCAGAGAGGCAACGCTGACAGTTTATGCTTTTTGTACGACATGGGACGGGACATCTTGGGACAACGGAGAACCTGATAATACAATGTCTGCTCTGATAGCCGGTAATTATACCCTTCCTTATGACATAGAGGCAAAAAATTTAACAATACTCCATGGTGACACTGTTATAGTTCCGCCGAATTTGACATTAACGGCTAATTCATATTTTGAAAATCACGGAGTCATAATTTTAGAATCAAATACGAATAATATACCGACCGGAGCATTATTACTTTACGGAATACAAAATAACTTCGGGAAAATGAAAGCCCGAAGATACATTTCTGTTCCTTCTCCGGGAATATGGGGCAACTGGCACCTTATATCCCTCCCGTTTGATGACGTTTTTAAAGCAGACAGTATTCTTACGGGGAATTATTATTTATATAAGAATATTGAACCTTTATATTCTTGGGAAAGGCTAAGCGGAGCTGACAATATGCTTTCAGGAAACGGATATTTACTGCAGCATACGCAAAACGGAGGTTTCTTAATTGATACAGAAGGGATTTTCGGAAACGGTAATTACTCAAGAACATTGCCGCTTACAACAGGAACTAATTTAGGGTGGTTTTTAGCCGCAAATCCTTATCCTTCGCCGATTGACTGGAATGCAGCATCAGGGTGGACACGAACAAATATTAATTCAACGGTATATACTTTTGACCCTGAAAATAACGGCGGCTCAAATCAATATTCAAGCTGGGACGGAACCGTAGGAACTTACAGCGGTTCACGGTATATAAACTCATTCCAGGGCTTTTTCGTGCAGGCACTGTCAGACGGAGCCGTAATAGGAACAGATAACAATGTTCGCGTGAAAAACTCGGAAGCAACGAGCAATTACCTTAAAGCAGGCAAAACAGAAGACTTAATAAGAATCGAAATTGAAGACCCGCAAGGCAAAAAAGATGAGCTTGTTGTATACGCAGGAAGCACTGTATCCGAGAGTATTAAAGTTTACGGCTTAGATAAAAATGCCCCTTCTGTATTTATATTTGAAGATGACGGTAAATATGTCATAAAACGTATTCTTAATTCAAAAAATACAGAAACAATAAATTTTTGTTTCACTTCTCCTTTAACGGGAATTTTTAAAATGAACATAACAGAACTTTTAAATACCAATTATAATATTTACATACGAGACACCGAAACAGATAAAATTTATGAGATTAAAAAGCCTGAATCGTTGTTTTTTAATATTAATGATACGACAAATCATAACTTTGAATTAATTTTTTCTAAAAATTCATTATCCGTAAATAATTTCGGTAATGATATACAAATATTCTCTGCAAATAACTCAATAATAATTTCAGATAATAAATCCTCGCACTATAACATTTCAATTTACGATATTTCGGGAAAAGAAATTTTCAGCGGGTTTAATAACAAAGGAACAACGGTAATAACAAATGTTAACAACGGGTTTTACATCGTAAAATTTAAAAATAAAAATAACGAATTTATTAAAAAAATACCGGTATTTTAAAACAGGTATAATTAATTAAAACTTAAACAAATAATAATGCAAGAACACCACTGGGGTTTGATTACCAAAAAATTGTCCGGAGAACTTTCTCAAAAAGAGACAGAAATATTTGACAAAAAAATATCGGAAGATAAAAAATTTAGAGAAGAATACGAACAAGCGAAATTTGTCTGGAATTCTGCAGAAAATAACGAAAACTATGACTATGACAGAATTAAGAAAAGAATAACTCAAAAAATTAATCAAAACAAAAAACGGAAAATAAATAAAATTGTTTACACATCCTTTAAATATGCAGCAATTTTTACAGGTATTCTTATTATGGCTCTGTCCGTTTTTAAAGATTTAAACAAAACAGAAAAAGTTGCGAACAATACCGATAAGATATTAAAAGTTACGCTGCCGGACAATACGGTAGTAACATTAAACAAGGGCAGCTTTATAAAATATGAAAACTCAACCATAAAAAAGTTTAATCGTGAAGTCTTTGTTTCCGGTGAGGCTTTTTTTGAAGTTAAAAAAAACAATAACCAAAAATTTACGGTAAAAACAAATGCTTATAACATTACCGTCCTCGGAACAAAATTTAACGTAAGAACATATAAGAATGAAAATTCTGTTGTTTTAACAGAAGGAAAAGTAATGCTTAGCGGTTTTAAAACAAATACCGGTAAAATTATTATGAAACCGGGAGAAATTGTTAAATACAATGCTAAAGACAACACCTTTATTAAAAATAAAATAAACACGGAAATTTATACTTCGTGGACGGAAAAAAGGCTGAAATTTGACAATTTCTCTTTATATGAATTAGCAGAATTATTAAAAATCAGATATAATAAAGTATTGATAATCCAAGACAAAAACGCAGCCGAAAAACGAATAAGCGGCTCTGCACCTTCCGATGATGTTCAATTAATTATAAAAGCTCTTCATACAATTTTTAAAGCGGAAATAACCCAAAAAAACGATACAATAATTATAAATTAAAAAATAAATGTTCTCATGAAAAAATTGATATTTATAACTGCATTTTTGTTTTTATACGGCTTAAGTTTCTCTGTCGGACAAATTACAGACCAAAAAGAAAGTATAGGATTGTCCGATTTAATTAAAAAAGTTGAGGTGAAATATAATATTTCCGTTACTTACGAATCCGATATTTCAGCCGAATATACTCAAAAAGAAGCAACTTCAATTTTACGGCAAAAATCGCCTGAAAAAGCTCTGACAGAAATTGTGAAAAAAAAGAAACTTGAGTTTAAAAAAATACGAAATGATTATTACGTTTTAATTAAAAAAGCGGATAATAAAACATCGTATATAAAAACTTTCCGGCTTCTTGAAAAAACAATTACCGGAACAGTAAAAGACAATGCCGGAGACCCTATTCCCGGGGTTTCCGTTATAGCAAAGGACGAAAATAATACAGCAGCTATGACAGACATTGAAGGAAAGTTTTCAATAACCGTAACTGACAATGTAAAAACTCTTATTTTTAACTATATAGGATACAAAACCAAAGAAGTCTCAATTGAGAACCGAACAGAACTGAATATAGTAATGGAGGAAGACTATTTTGACATAGAAGAAGTTATAGTTTCCGGAGTAGCAGGTAACACTCCGGCAAAAAAACTGGCAGTAACAATTAATAAAGTATCCGCAGATAAACTAGATGATGCCCCGACAAGCTCCTCGGCAACTGCTTTGCAGGGAAAAATACCCGGAGTATTAGTTAAAAGGGCATACGGCTCGCCGGGCAGCGGTGCAACAATACAAATGAGAGGAGCAACATCAATAAGAGGGAACTCTCCCCCGCTTATTATTGTAGACGGTGTTCTTGTTAATACAAACCTGGCAGACATTAATGTTGATGATATAGCATCAATGGAGGTTGTAAAAGGTGCAGCGGCATCAGCTCTTTACGGTTCTAAAGCCGGAAACGGTGTGATTGTAATCACAACGAAAAGAGGTAAAAACCTAAAAGACAGCTATCAGATAAAAGTCCGAAACGAATACGGTATCTCCAACCTTCAAAGAGAACTTGATTTAGCAACTCACCACCCTTATCAATTAGCCGCCGATAATGCCGACTTTCCTTATACAAAATACGAAGGAGTAACATATGACGATAACGGAAACGTGGTTTCAGGCAGCCGCTTACCGACAGATTCAGCTTATGCAGACCAGCCGTATTCAATTGTTCGCGACCAGCAAAAAGAGTTCTTCAAACAAGGAGATTATTACACAAATTATGTGAGTATGTCTAAAAAAGACAATAATACAAATATGTTTTTGTCTTTCGAAAATCATAAAAACTCGGGGATTGTTTTTGCAACCGAAGGGTACCAAAGAAAAAATTTCAGATTCAATGCCGATACCAGAATAGGTAAATATATTTCCCTGTCAACATCAAATATGTATATGCTTGCAGAAACAGACAATCCCGGAACATCAAAAGGCTTTCAGGATGTTTTATTTGTTCAGCCCGATGTAGATTTAAACGCTCCTAATACCGACGGCTCTCCTTATCTTGTATTACCTGATCCTTGGAGTATTGCCGAAAACCCCCTGTATCCTCTTTATTACAGAGAAAGCACGTCAAAAAGAAACTCTTTCCTTACCAATATAAGCACTAAAATCCTTTTTACCGATTGGCTGAATCTTGAATCAAAATACACTTACGAAAAATATAATTCTTATACAAGAGGATATAATCCGAAAGGATATTTATATATGGATACTGCTTATTATACGGGGCTGCTTGAAAAAACACATTATGAAAATAACTCTCAATTCATGCAGTCCACATTAAATTTTGATAAAGTTTTTGGTGAATTTACGGTTAAATCAAAGCTGAGTTATCTGTATGAGCAGGAAGACTGGGATAATACATATACTTCAGGTAAAGACTTTGTTGTTGATAATATTCCGCAATTTAATTTTGCAGACCAAACACAGTCGAAAAACTCTTCGTATGACGGGTCAATAAGAGCTGTTGATATATTCGGAATAGCAGATATAGACTATTTAAGCAAATATATATTTTCCGGATTAATTCGCAGAGACGGTTCTTCTTTATTCGGCGAAAATCAAAGATGGCATACGTATTACAGACTTGCAGGAGCATACAGAATTTCGGAAGACATAAAAATACCCGGTATTCAGGAACTGAAAATAAGAGCGGCAATCGGAACCTCCGGACAAAGACCGGGATACTCCGACCAATATGAAACCTACAGCGTAAGCAACGGAAACTTAGTAAAAGAACAACTCGGGAACAAAGAGCTTAAACCTTCGGAATCAACAGAAACGGAATTTGCTTTAGATGCACAGTTTTTTAATATCTTTAACCTTACCGGAAGTTACTCTTCAACTGTTACAAAAGATGCTCTTTTAAGTGTGCCGTTGGCAAGTCACGTTTTAGGATTTAGGTCGCAAATACGAAATGCAGGCACTATAAAATCTCAATCTTTAGAACTTTCTTTAAATATCAAAGCTATTCATAATAAAAAGACAACAAATAGAAGACTTAGAACTTAATAAATACTACACCGGACCGAGAGATGCCTTTTTAATTGAGCCGGGTCAAAATTTCGGTATCATATTAGGAAACAAATGGCTTACGTCTCTGTCGGAAATGGAAAAGCAATTACCCGACGGTATGACAATTGACAACTATACAATAAACAGCGACGGATATGTTATACTTGCGGGAACGGAAGGCAGCACCGTTGAAAGACCCGTAGCCTTAGATGCCGATAATGACGGAACGCCCGATAAAGTTATTATTGCCGATTGTAATCCCGATTTTAACTTAAGTTTTAACACCTCGTTTTCATATAAAAATCTGTCTCTGTATATGCTTTGGTCTTGGAAACAAGGCGGTGACGTATATAATAAAACCAAACAATATCTTTTTCTTGAAAACAGAGCCGGTATTATTGACCAATACGGCAAACCCGAAGAGCAAAAAAAATCAATTTACTATTATCAGGCACTTTACAACGGCAATAACCTGAACTCATTTTTTGTAGAAAACGGAAGCTATGTCAAGCTCAGAGAAATGTCAATAGCTTACACATACAAATTTAATAAGGAAAATAAAATTTCAGATGTTATTAAGTCTGTAAAATTCAGCCTTATAGGTCATAACCTTCTTACGTTCACGGAATATACGGGCTACGACCCCGAAGTCGGTAACAGCACTTACTCCGCTAATTTTTCTTATGACAGTTACGGATACCCTAATTTCAGAACATTTACCGGTTCAATAGAATTTATTTTTTAACCTTTAAAGAACAGAAAAATGAAACTCAGATACATAATATTTATTCTAATTTTAGGTTTGTCCGGTTGTACCGAATTACTGGACGTAAAATATGATAATAAACCTGATGTTAATATTGTTTTGGAAAATCCGGATGATGTTTACGGATTAGCTTCCGGCTTATTTTATAACTGGTATATTAATCAGTATTATTCATATACATATTCCCCCGTTATGGCAATGTGGACAATGGCAGACCAAGGCACAAGTTCATGGCTTAACGGAGGTATGTACGACCTGTCTTCCGAGCCGCGTGCAGCTTTTAATAACACGGAAGAATATGATTGGAAACTTATTACCGAAACATACTATCAAAAAATGTATTCGGCATTATCTCAGTCAAATGATATTCTTCGCGTTATAAATAACGGTATGGAAATCGGCAAATTAAATTCTGAAGGGAAAGGTGCGGATACTGAAATGATACGAGCTTTCAGTCACTTTATACAAGGTCTTACTCTCGGTTATATCGGTCTTACTTTTGATAAAGGCTTTATTGTTACAGAAAACACGGAAGACCCGGGAGCTGTTATTGCTTCTGATTATAAAACCGTTATTGATTCTGCCGTTGCAGCTCTTGATAAGTGTATCGAGATATCAGCCAACAGCAGTTTTACGGTTCCCGATGACTGGATTAACGGCTCGGAGTACTCAAATAACGAATTGGCTCGTTTAGCAAACTCTTTTGCTGCAAGATTTTTAGTTTATTGCCCGAGAACAGCAGCCGAAAATGAGCAAGTTGACTGGCAAAAAGTTTATAATTATGCGAACAACGGT
>JALSMF010000337.1 GCA_026987795.1 Bacteroidales bacterium | reverse complement strand
GAGATGTATTATTCCTCCGGTTTTTCCGGAAACAATTAACGGAACGGTAACAGAAGAGTTTATGTCATATTTACTGATGTATTCTTCGGGAAAATATTTATTGCCTGAAATTTTTGAAATTATTTTGCTTTTTCCGTCTTTTAAAACTTCTTTTATCAATAGTGCAGGATAGTCTTTTTCCGGTGTTTTTTCCTGTTCGGGAAACTTCGTCAATAAAATAACTTCACTGTTTTTCTCACCTGTGCCAAATAAAAAAGCCCTGTCTGCATCAATGTTCTTACATAAAATTTCTAAAGATTCGTTCAGGTTAAAATTTTTCCTTTTTAAAAGTTCGTTTTTAATGGTATCAACATCGGAAATTAATTTATTTAACTCTTCGGTTTCTTTGTAAAGTTTTGAAAAATTAAATGAGAGCATATAAGATTGTGCAAAAATAAATGCAAACAATCCTGCCGGTACGAGATAAATAAAGTTTAGAATTCCGGAAACTACTAAAATATCATTTACTGCCGTAAACAAAAGGATTAATGTTCCGATAAACGGTATAAGAGAGCCCGCTTTTCGCAAAGTAACTGCTTTAATTTGTGCATACAGGACATAAAATAATGTTACGGCAGAGATTCCGATAAAAATAAACAGCGTAAATGCAAAAGTCTGCAAATTCGTGAATAAAACAAATACAGACAGCAGAATGCTGAGACCGCTTACCGCATAAACAAAATATCTGTTTATATATTCTTTATATGCCTGATAAAAGAAGAGTGCAAAAAATGTTATTCTTGCAAAATTACTTATATAATCAATACGCTTAAGGGTAATCCATTTTAAATCGGGAAAATAAAGTGTCAGAAAAGTTTCTCCGTTAGTCGCTAAACTAACCACCTCTGTAAGAAGCAAAAGAGCAAAAAACAGCAATGAATAATCTTTCTTTCTGACAACATAGAGCCCGAGATGAAAAAAAGCCATAATAAGCAAAACTCCTGTCAGGAACATTTCATATCCGCGAAGAGTTTTTGTTTCTTTAAGAACTGTCGGTGCCGTTCCGAATATTATTGAATTTGCGATTCCTCCTTTTCTGTGCTCAAAATTACAAACTTGGATGATAAGATTGACAGTATTTTTATCTGTGTAAAATATTTCGGTAACTGTTTTTTGCTGAGGCTCACTTGTCTTTTTATCAATTCCGACTTTTCCTGTTTCCGTAAGCAGTTTTTCATTTACCCAGACTTTATATGAACTTTCAATTCGTTTAAATCTGAGGGCAAAGTAGCAGATACTGTCCGGCACTTTAATTTTCAAGCGGTATGTCCCGTATCCTGTATTCGGAGTTTTTGAACCCGGAAAAATTACATTGCTCCAAAGCGAAGGAACTGTTACAAATTTCGGGGTATCGGAAATTCCTTTATCAAAATCAGAAGGAGAATACAATTTATACGGGTAAAATTCCCAAACTCCGTCTAAATCAAAACTTGTTGATTCATCAAATTTAAAGTTACTCAAATCTAACAATCCTGTTTTTGCTTTTTGAGCCTGAATGTTTGTTACTCCGAATACAAGCAGAATAAGCAAAATAGTAAAATGTCTTATCTGTATTTTTTTTACATACATATCAGAATTTTATTCCCGTAATTAAAAAATCATCTGTTTGTTTTTCAGAAGCTGTTTTTTTCAATATCTCTTCTCTTTCTTCATTAT
>JALSMF010000336.1 GCA_026987795.1 Bacteroidales bacterium | reverse complement strand
GATTAAGAAAATATGTTTTGTATGTTCCGTTATCATAGTTCTTACCGAATCGGAAGTCGGGCTGCCGAATGCTCCTTTTTTGTCTCTGAAAACCGGTAAATTTTCAATATTCATATTTCCTCTGCCGATGGCTTCGTAATCTTCGCCTGCTTTTCCCAAATCAAATAAAATATCACCCTCAATTTTTGTTTCGTCATACCCGCCTATTGAATATCCGGTTTTAACGGATGCTAAATTTATGCTGTCCACCAAATTGCTGATTTGATATATGCCTTTCCCTTTAATAATTCTGCGATGAAGGGCTTCTGCCGATAAACGGTAACGTGCCGGTTCTTTTCCGAGTGCTTTGTATGATTCACGCGAACTTTTAATTTGAGGTATTTCTTTTACGCTTTCAATCGAAATTCCCGAAACTCTTTTAATCTCCTCATTTATTGCTCGTTGCAGTAAATTATTTTCTTTTGCAAAAATAATTTCGGCTGAAATTAATCCCAATTTTATCTGCGGAACTAAATTTTTTATTGTATCTGAAATACTTACTGTTTTCATAAATAATTACAAATTAATAATTTTGAATTAATAATTGTCAATTATCAATTATTTATGACTTTTAAGGTATTCAATAATCATATTCGGACATTCTTCTTTTTCGGCAAATTCGGAAATACTCTGCCCTTCATATTTTACCTTTGTATCGGCACCGTTTTCAACTAATAATTTAATCATGGGAAAATCTTTTTTGCTTATGGCTTCAAACAAAGGAGTTTTTCCGTATTTTGGTTTAAAATTAATGTTTGCCCCGGCATCAATAAGTGTCTCTGCCGATATATATTTCTGGTACTGAACGGCATGCAGCAAAGGTGTTTTACCGAAATAGCCGGTATATTCAATATTTGCCCCGGCTTTTAACAGCATTTTTATTATTTCGTCATTATCTAAATCTACGGCGAAAATAAGAGCCGATTTATCCGTCCAATCTTTCATATTCGGATTAACTTTTTCCGTATTCAGATAAAAATCAATAAGTTCAGTTTTTTCGCTTTTCAATATTTCAAAAAAGACCGGTTTTTTTATACCTCCGCAATTTTTATGAATATTAAGTCCGTATTTTTTTAACAGTTTTACTTGTGAAAGATTTCCGTAACGAATTGCTCCGTAAACAGGCGAACAGTCATCAGGAAACTTGCCTTTTGCTCTGTCACTTAAACCGTTTTCAAGCAAAAAAGTAAGTAAGGTATCATTTTTAAATATTATTTGATAGTCCAAAGGATATTTGTTTATGTCGGGGTGCAGTTTCATTAATCTTTCCAAAGAATTTTTATCTCTTATCGCAAAATTGACATCTATGGTTTCGGGATTTGCACCGAGTTTTACAAGTTTTTCGATTAAATCGATATTTTTACTTGTCGATAGATTTACAAACGAGATATCGGCATTATTACGCAGTAATAAATCAACAACTTTAACAAAATTTCTTGATACAGCAAGATTTATCGGATACATTCCTGCTTCCGACGGCTGATTTACATCGGCTTTTAATTCAATAAATTTTTTAATAATTTTTAAATTTCCCGTATTTACAGCCTCCAAAAATGCCGTAGAGTTTGTGGAATAATGCCTGTATTTATTATTATAAAATTCTTTTACAATCGGGATATAGGTGCCTAATTTACGAACGGAATATTGATATTCGATACTTGCATTCGGATT
>JALSMF010000335.1 GCA_026987795.1 Bacteroidales bacterium | reverse complement strand
TATTCTTTTTTTACGCCGTAAACTTCAAGCAATTGTTCTTTTTTGTAATAGCCGCCGAGTAGATTTCTGTATTTTACGATACGTGTTGCATTATATTGCCAAAATTTTCCGTATTTCTTCATTTCATCGGCAGACAAATTATTTATATCAACTACCGGATGTTTTTCAGATATATCTTTTTTAAAGTTTTTTTCTTTTTCATGAATATTAATATAGGGTTCTAATTCTGTATATTTTTTTTCATCTATTACATATAATTTCTTTAAATCTGATTTTTTATAAAATTTTCCGCCGGCATTAATATATTTTCTTATTGAAACAACTTGTTTTTCGGAAAAACCCAATCGCTGCCAACCTGCATTATCCAAAGTATTTGGGTTGAATACGAAATAAGAAACATCATAATTTGTTTCGGATACGGAAAAATCGTTGATTTTATCAATTTTTGTTTTATTTTCTTTTTCCGGTAAGTCAATATAAGGTTTCAGAGTTTCAAACTGCTCTTTACTGATTGAATAAATCTTTGCAAAATCCTCTTTGAAATTAAAATATCCTCCGGAATGAAGATACTTTTGTATCATTTTATATTGATATTCTGACAGCCCGAGTTGTTCTGCCTGCTCAAAACTAAGCATATTAGGGTTAAACTCGGAAAGTTCCGGATTTTCGTAAATATTCCGGCTTTTCTCGTTTCTTGCGATAACTGTATCGTCGTCAAATTCAGACAACAGTTCTTCATATTTTGAAAAATCGTATTCTGTATTTTCAGATAAATATTCAGAAGACAGATTAATAATAACAGCAATACATAATAAAATTAAAAGAACAGTAATCCCCCTGCTTTCACCTCTGGTAAAGGTAAAATACTCTTTTAATCGCTCTTTAAAAGACACTTTGCTCTGTTATTTTGAATTATAATTTATTTGAATCGCTTTATTACGCCGCTTTTGATATCTTCAAAATATTGTTTCATATCCTGTTTCACTTCGGGAGCAAGAATAATCAAGCCTAAAATATTCGGAAATGCCATACTGAGTATCATAAAATCGGAAAAATCAACAACGGCACCAAGACTTGATGCAGAGCCGACAACAACAAAAATCAAAAATATTATGTAGTAAACAAATGATACGAGATACAAATTTTCGGCAACTTTTCTTTTTCCGAAATATCTTCCGAAAAGATATTTAAACCCGTTTAAACCGTAATACGACCAAGAAATCATTGTTGAAAAAGCAAAGAGTATGACGGCTATCAATAAAATCCAAGAAAACCAGGGGAACACACTGTCAAATGCCTTTGATGTAAGTTCGACGCCTGCAAGATTTCCGGCAACATCGGGATTGTAAAATCCGGTAAAAATAATAACCAAAGCCGTCATTGTGCAAATGATAACAGTGTCTATAAACGGCTCTAAAAGTGCAACAAATCCTTCGCTTACGGGTCGGTCGGTCTTTACGGCAGAGTGTGCTATGGAAGCCGAGCCTACACCTGCTTCGTTAGAAAATGCCGCTCTTTGAAATCCGACTATCAACACACCTATTATGCCTCCTTTAACAGCTTCCGCAGAAAATGCACCGTTAAAAATAAGAGCAAAGGCTTCGTGAGTGCGGCTAATATTCATTCCTATTATAATAAGAGCTGCCAACACATATAAAAATGCCATAAACGGAACTATTTTTTCTGTAACGTTTGCAATACTTTTAATACCGC
>JALSMF010000334.1 GCA_026987795.1 Bacteroidales bacterium | reverse complement strand
TATCTTTGCTCTTCCGGTTGCTTTTCTGAATGTCTTTTGGGGCGTTCTCAGTTTTAGTTTCAGTTACCGTATTTTTTTCATCTTTATTTTCAGACTTTTTTTCCGGTTCAGAATTTTGTTTTTCCGTGACTTTTGTTTCCTTAACGATAACCGGTTTTGTTTCCGGTTTTGTTTCCGGTTTTGTTTGTTCTCTTTTTTGTTTCGGATTTTTATCGTCCGTTTTTTTATTTATCCTTTTTCTTTGTTTCTCGGATTGTTTTTCGGGAGTTTTAACGTCTTGGCTTTTATTCTCAGAACTTGATTTTGCACCTTTAATAGCAGCCTGATCTAATATTTCATAAATCAAATCTTGTTTTTTGTATTTTTCAACTCGCTTTATATCAAGTCCTTTTGCGATATTACGCAAATCCAACACCTTCATCTTCTGAAGTTCCAGAATATCGTAGTTCATTTATCTTAATAATTTAGTTATAATAATTTTTGAAGTTTTTTATAAATATTGTCAACAGTTGAGAACTGTATTTTGTTTTAACATAAGAGACGTTTATTGAAGTAAAATAATAACGTGAATGATAATAAGAAACAGTCCTTAAAAGACTTGCATATTTGATAGTGCAAGTATAACATAAACTTTTAAAGGAAAAAAATAAATCATATCAAAACATGTTAAAAATTAACCGACCGCAATACTTCCTGCTGATTATAAACCAATTACACAAACAGATAAAAAATTATTAATTTATATAATAATATGTATTTTTGACACTTTCTTATTCAGTTCTGAAAAATGAAAGAAATTATATCGGAAATAAAAGATTTTTTAAAAAAAGACTTTAATGTATATGCTTATTTATACACTTTACTTTTTTTAACGATTTCATTATTTCTGAACTATAAATATAATTTTGAAAACAGTATAATTGACAGTTTTTACGGACAGCCGATAAGTTTTTTAATTTATTTTCTTTATTATTCGGCACCTTATTTACTCATACTCATTCCCGTTCTCGCATTTAAAAATAAACTGTATCTTATTCGCAATCCTGAGTTTTGGATTAAAAGTTTTATTTTTTTCGGAATATTCGGAGCTTTAGTTGCTTTTTGGCAGTTCAGATATTTTATTGATTTTTCAAAATTTGATTATTCCGACTCTCGATACATTCGCAGTTTAATTTTTAACATTAAAAGAATAATTCCGTTTTTAATAGTTTTTTATGCCGTTAAATTATATTACGATAAAGATATGAACCACCTTTACGGTTTAAGATACAAAGGGATGGATTATCGCCCGTTCTTTTTGCTGCTTTTTTTAATGATTCCTCTCATTGCTCTTGCATCTTTTCAACCTGATTTTAAAATTTCTTACCCGCAATATAAATTTTACTATTACGACGGAGCTTTAGGAATGTCTCGCATACAAAGCGAAATGATTTTTCTTGCAGCTTACGGTTTGGATTTTGTAAGTACAGAACTTATGTACAGAGGTGCATTAATTGTAGGAATGGCAAGTATTCTCGGCAGAGAAACCGTTTTACCTATGGCAGGCGCCTATGTCATTCTGCATTTCGGCAAGCCGGCAGGTGAAGCGGTAAGTTCTTTTTTCGGAGGTATGATATTGGGAATACACGCTCTTGCAAAACAAAATATTTTAGGCGGAATAATCATACACACGGGAATTGCTTATTTTATGGAAGCTGCAGCCGTTTTACAGCACT
>JALSMF010000333.1 GCA_026987795.1 Bacteroidales bacterium | reverse complement strand
CCTTCAATATTAAATGATATATCAGGTTTTACACTTATATTTCCGGTAACATTAGTATTAGTCCCAATAATTGCAGACCCCCCTCTATCCGCATCAAGTCCGACGGAATATTTTTCAACTGTTTTTGAATCATATTTTAGAGGAATACCCATATCAATAAGAATATCATTTGCTGATTTTCCTACATATTCATAACCTTTTGGTGTATTTTGTTTTGAAGTAACATTATCTTTCCATTCATATTCATTTGTTTCTTTATTTTTTACCCAATCATCCAACATTCCGTCAGGGTCAAATTTATTAATCGGATTATTTTGTGCGTATTGATAAGAAGAAAGCCAACTTCTTTTTTCACACATCGGGTCTGCTACATGCCACCGCCCCAACTCCGCATCATAAAACCGAGCTCCGTAATCGTACCAATCCAGCCCAAAATCGTTTTGTAATTCTTTTCCGTTGTAAAGGTACGAATTTAAGACGAAAGTTGAAAGGGAAAAGTTGAAAGTTTTTTGGTTTGGTGAGAGCATCTGCAGATAAAAAAACATTAGGGAGCAACAGAATGAGCGATGCCTTTGTCGTTTTGTTCTGCAATTTGTTTAAGTTTTTCAACAACTTTTTCCCAGAGTTCTTTGTTCCAATATTTTTTTCCGAAAATATATTTTTTGTTTAATGCTCCGACAAAAATTCCCTTTTTCCCTTTTCGTATATCTTTTATATATACAGATTTTGAAATTATTGTTTTTCTTAAAATAAGTTTTAAACCGGAATAGGGTAATGAATGTTTTCCTTTACCGAATATATTGGCACGATAATAAAATTTGATGTTTTGATTATCATCATCAAATTCTATACGATAAATAAACCTATTGCCTCTATAAAGAATAAATTTTATAAAGATTAAATAAAAAGCAATAAAAATATATGGGATACCAAAATACCAAGGACCGACTTCTATTCCATAGACAATGACAATAAGCATAATAAAGAATCTCATTATCCACGAACTAATAATATCAGGATCAAAAGAAGACATTGTTTTAAAAATATTGTTAGAGGAACTTTTATTTTGCATTTCTTTATTTTTGTATATCATCGGTTTTTTTCGATTCTGTAGCGTAATTGTTTAAATTGAAGAATAATGATGTTCCGTTTAATATTCGTTCTGTATTTGTTGCCTTTGGAGTTAAAACTGTTTTGATATTAACAGCATTTTCAATAAATTCGCCGGCTTTTTCAAAAGTACCGTCAGTTTTTGCGGCATTGTCGATATCTGCTCCGAGTAAAGAGACGGGTCCTTGCGGTAAATCTTTTTTATTACCTTTTGCTTCGTTTATTATTTGGGCACCGCCGAAAATAAATTGCGAAGAGCCGTAGGCAATACTGCCGATACCGAGAACGGTACTCATTCCTTCTGTTTCCGGAGTTGCAGCCAACTCTGCCACCCCGGAAGAAAAAATATACGCCCCGGATACCATATTTAAAGTACCGTTTACATAACCGTTTTTTGAAACATTGTTCAAAGGAGAATTTTTTCCCGCTTCAACACCTTTACTCCATACTTCACCTCCGACCTCTTTAATAGTATTAACAACTTTGTTTCTTCTGTCGGTTTGTTTCGAGAATCCTGCCGGGTCAGTTAACGCTGTCATTGAGCTGTAACGTATCATATCAAGCCCTTCAAGTCCATCTAAATCAATGCAATTAATCGGTTTATTTTCTGC
>JALSMF010000332.1 GCA_026987795.1 Bacteroidales bacterium | reverse complement strand
CGTAATTTTTGTTTCTTTCATTTTGTTTTTAAAAGCCCATTCGTAAGCGTGCAATCCTTGATGTAAATTGGTATCTGCCGGATGTATGTTAATTATTTTTCCGGAATACTTTTTTACAAAAACATCAGATAAAATTCGCATATAGCCCGCCAGAACAATGTAATCAAATTTGTATCTCGAAAGCATGTTAATCACCTCTGTATCAAACTCTTGCCTTTCTTTGCCTTTTGCCGATAATGTTTCGGTTTTTATATTGTATTTTTTGGCTGTTTCTAATCCTTTTGCATTTTTTTTGTCGGAAAACACCAAAACCGGTTCGGCAATTCCTTTAAGAATACCGTTTTTGCATTCTTTCAGAATTGCTTCCATATTTGAGCCCCTGCCTGATATAAAGATTGCTATTTTAGTTGAAAGTTGAAAGTTCATAAAGTTAAAAGTTTGTAAAGTCAGAATTTCAGATATTTATTTTTGCGTTTTCCTATATCTTCGCGGAAAAACATATTTTTGAAATATATCTTATTTACTTCTTTATAAGCATTATCCAATGCTTTATTTAAAGTTTTGCCTCTGCCGATTACATTTATAACCCTTCCGCCGTTTGTAAGCATAACTCCTGATTCTTTTTTTGTTCCGGCATGAAAAATTAAGCTTTCTTTTGAAATATTATCCAAGCCGTTAATCACATAGTCCTTATCGTATTTTTTAGGATAGCCGCCAGAAACAAGCACGACATCGGCAAAATAATCATCTTCAAATTCAAAGTTAATTTCATCTAAATTGCCTGATATACATTTTTTTACAATTTCATACAAATCATTTTTTAAAGCGGGCAAAAGCACTTCGGTTTCGGGGTCGCCGAAACGCACGTTGTATTCTAAAAGATAAGGTTCGTTGTTTTTAACCATAATTCCGAAATAAATAACGCCTTTGTAATTGAAATTTTCTGCTTTAATTCCCTGCAATGTAGGTCTTATGATTTTTTTTCGGATTTTTTCCGTCAGTTCATTACTTACATTCGGCACTGGGCTGTATGCTCCCATTCCGCCGGTGTTCGGACCTTTGTCGCCGTCGAGCAATTGTTTATGGTCTTGCGAAGTTTGCAGAAGTTTAATCGTTTTGCCGTCCGTGAAACCGATAATTGAAATTTCATCGCCGGATATTTTGTCTTCAACAAGAAAATTTACATTTTTTCCATATGTTTTTTCGAGTTCTTGAAGTGCCGAATTTGCTTCATCTACGGAAGAACACACGAAAACACCTTTTCCGGCTGCCAAGCCGTCGAATTTTATGACGAGGTTGCCGTTTTTTTCTTCAATTATATTTTTTGCATCGTCTATATTTTTGAAAATTTTAAAATCGGCAGTTGCAACACCGTATTTTTGCATAAATTGTTTTGCAAATATTTTTGATGCTTCGAGTTTTGCGGCTTCTTTATCAGGACCGAAAACTTTTATGTCTTTATCTTTGAAATAATCAACAATCCCGGCAGCCAAAGATTGTTCGGGTCCTACAAAAATTAAATCTATTTCATTGTTTTTGCAAAAGTTTTCAATTTCTGTAAAATTCTTTGTATCAACGGAATGACTGTTAGGAATGCCGCCGTTTCCCGGAAGGGTAAAAACGTTTTTCCAAGTTAATGTTTGAGCAAATTTCCATGCTAATGCGTGTTCTCTGCCTCCGGAACCTATTATTGCTGTTTTTTTCATTTTATAAATAGTTTAAAGTTGAAAGGAA
>JALSMF010000331.1 GCA_026987795.1 Bacteroidales bacterium | reverse complement strand
CAAGGACAAGAACCTGCACAATATAATTTAGGAGAAGCAATTTTAGCAGGAGGAACGTCTTCTGCAATGTATTTTGGAATGTCATATTATAATTGGAGATTTGTTATGAATAAGCATTGGGAAGGGCATTATTTGAAGTTTAAAAGTTATTTAACTATTTCAGGAGATTTTCAACGTTCAAGGTTTTGGCATAAGGAATATGGAGGAACAATCAAACATGATGGCAGTATTACACGTTCTTCATATAATCGCAGACATGATTATGCTGTTGATATTGGTGTAAGTAAAAGCAGAGATGTTGCTATTTGGCATACACATTGGGATAAAGCAGGAAGAATAGTATATTTAGATATCCATGGCAATAAAGTAAACAATTCGGGCAGTCCTGGTTTTTATGTAAAAGGTAAAACAGTATTAGAAAATGGAGACCAAGATAAGTATATTGCTAATTATCATCACAAACCAATCTTTGCAATTAATCGTTTTGGTTATTCATATTATGATTTAACGACAAATAACATTATATATTCTCATCCGTTTATTTCATTTTTTTTCACATGGTAATATTCTAATTATGATAAAAATAGTTTTGTTAAGTTTATTGATTGTTTTAAAAATAGGATTATTTGCTCAAAATGATATAGTAATTGTAAAACTACGTTTGGACGATATAAATAAGATTGTTTTTTGTATAGACGGTTTATTAATTGAAGGTAATTCTGAAAAGTATGATTATTTTAATTTAAAACCTTATCATTTGAGAGTAACAGATATTAATTTCGTAGATAAAGTATTTAGAGATAAATATAATTATTACGGAGACAGAAGATCTTATTATATTGAAGATATAAAATGTATCACGGTAATAAATGATACATCTTTTATTTTGCCTGATAAATACAAGGAAACTTTAATAAATTATAAAATAGAAAATATTGATACAATATACACATTAAAAAGATTTGAAGCAATTAAAAAATATGGTTTTAGAAAGGGCAAAAACGGTGCATTAATAATAAAAACAAAATAATTAATACTTTTGCTGGCACTCTATTTTACCGAGTACTCGGCTCGGTATTGTCGAAGTCATTCCGGCTCTGCGACCGCTATACAGTTAAGCCGGTGACTGAGTTTGTCGAAGTCACAGTAATTAACAAACCCAACATTTTCCTTTCCAAACAAAAATCACTATCATTGCATAAGCAAACAATTTGCCCCAAAAATGCAAAACCAAACAAAATACCTGTTCATATTAATAAGCCAAATAAACAGATACCCGAGTGAGGGCGCGGCTCAAAGCCGCACCCTCACTGCAAGTTTGCTAAACAAAACTTGGCAAAACCTCTCTCCCTATGCTGTCCGGTTACTGAGCTGTGTCGAAGTAAACGGCAGGGGTTACACCGCACACGAAATGCTCCCGACCTTCGCCCTGATAAACATGAACGGCAGATTATACGACCCCGTACTCGGTCGCATGCTCTCCCCCGACAACTACATACAACTGCCCGACTACACCCAAAATTTTAATCGCTATTCTTATGTTTTGAATAATCCTTTGAAATATACTGACCCGGACGGGGAGTGGGTGCAATTAGTTATAGGTGCTATTCTCGGTGGATATTCCGGATATCAAATAGGTAATGCTATGGGTGCAACAGGTTGGAGTATGGCGGGATATATAGTCGGAGGAGCTGTAATTGGGGCTGTATCAGGAGGAATTGCATCTGAAATAGCAGCATCCGGCGGTTTTATGGCAAATACTATGAGTATTGTTGCAGGCACTTATATAAATTCTACCGGTATGGCAATGTTGAGTGGGGGGCAAACAGATGTTACCGTTGGTTTTGGTGCCGGTTCATATAATCTTACACAAAATGAATTGAACGGTATTTGGAATTTTTCGGATAATACGGTTATGGAAAATATAGGGTATGGAGTTGGTGCTTTTGCTAATGTTTCTGATATTTATGCAATAGGAAACAATATAAACTTGACTATGTCAACAAAATATAAAGGAGTTGGGCATAATTCTTTATATGGCGGAGACCCTATTGCTTATGATATTGAAACACATGAACCATCATTATATGAAGTTGACATTTCCGTTGGACCTGGTGAATTTGAAAATGTAAATATGGCTCAAAAAAGCTCAAATTTTAAAAAAGTACCCACAAATCCATATTGGGACAAATATTCAAAAGCAAATGATCCGTCTTTCAAATTACCGATAAATAATGTTAATAAGTCTGTTTTAGAAAGAATGTCAAATAATTTGAAAGGTACGCACAGTATTACTGAATATATAAGGGCTGACGGTGTACATTCATCACAAACATGGTACAATAATCTTTCTGGTAGGAACAGTGCTTTTTTTCGATTTCCCGGGAATGTTTGTACGTCATATGTTTCAAGAGCTTTATGGAGAGTCGGGGTTCCGAATATTGGTATTTTCCCTCATATGTTATATTCAAGTTTGCTTCTCAGACAAACAGTTATTTATAATAATTCATTTTTTATAGGGTATTAATTAATATTACAATGCTAAAAAACATTTATATTTTATTTATAATTATTTCGTCCGGTACTGTTTTATTATCTCAAAATTCACATAAATTAATATGTCAAAAGGGAAAAAGAATATACATATACAATTACTCAAATAACAGTTTTAAGGAGATAGCAGAAATAAGAAAACCGTCGAGAATTGCAATTGAGCAAAGTGGAGACACTATATATATCTATGATGATATATATAAATACACTTATTGTTTAAACTTGTATTCAAAAAATAAACAGTTTTATCACTTGCCTTTTTTTAAAAATTTTGTTCCTCTTGTCAAAAATAATAAAGCTTTAAAAAAAGACACTTTAATTCATATAAGAAACAATATACCCGAAATCACTTTTTCAAGATATGTTGATAATTACATTGTTTGGGCAAGGGGAGGTGATATTTTTTATTATAACGGAAAAGATACCGTGAAATATTTGAAGCACTATGTAAAAATGTCAATGTTTGTTTCTTATCGGAGTTGGGGATATGTATTCCCTGAACTTTCAAAAGATAAAAAAACATTATATTTTATAGATACGTATAAATTCAAATATGAAGAAAAACATAAATTATTTAATCGACGGAAAAATGAAAATATAGAAAAAAGAAGATACGGTTATCTAATCGCAATGAATTTTCAAACAAAAATGATTATTAAAACTATAAAAATACCCTTTATTCAAGTCGGAACAGTATATACAAGAGAATTCCGAAATTTACAACTTTCACCTGATGACAAATATTTATTTTTTGAAGCATATCCTAATTCATATTTGTATGATACAAAAACAGATAAAATTATAAAATTACCGGAAGGTTATTTTTATATTACTTGGATAAAATAATTCCATATCTACACCGAATTTCCGTTTAAAAACAAAAATCACTATCATTGCATAAGCAAAACAATTTCCCTAAAATGCAAAACCAAACAAAATACCTGTTCATATTAATAAGCCAAATAAACAGATACCCGAGTGAGGGTGCGGCTCAAAGCCGCACCCTCACTGCAAGTTTGCTAAACGGCAGGGGTTACACCGCACACGAAATGCTCCCGACCTTCGCCCTGATAAACATGAACGGCAGGTTATACGACCCCGTACTCGGTCGCATGCTCTCCCCCGATAACTACATCCAACTGCCTGATTTTACCCAAAACTTTAATCGCTATTCTTATGTTTTAAATAATCCGTTGAAATATACTGACCCGAGTGGGGAAATTGTTTGGTTTGCTCCTGTTATAATTGGAGCAATGGTTGGTTCTTTTGTAGGAGGAATTAGAGCAGACAGAAATAATGTAAATTTTCAAGAAGGTATGTTGAAAGGAGCAATTGTTGGTGCAATAAGCGGTGCGTTTGCATTAGTAGGCGGAGGAACATTTATTGCAAATGTTGCATGGGGTGCTGTGGAAGGCGGCACTATCGGCGGAATAGATGCTGCACTTTGGGATCAGGATGTAGGAAAAGGTATTGTTTATGGTGCTGCTATAGGTGCTACATTTGCAGCAGGAAGTTCATTATGGAATTCCTATAATAATTATCAAGATTATGGATATTTTGGTACAGATGAAGGTATTTTTAATAGACTGAAAGGGAATGTTCAAAACAAATATCTTAACGGCAACTTGTCAGGAGTTAATAATGCTATGAATGACCTTAATACGTATGCTTCAAGAAAATATGGATTTTTTCCTAATTTTGAGTTTAGCGTATATAGGTCAACTACAACACTTGACGGAAGAGCTTGCGTTGGTTTTTTTGACAATAAGGCAGGAATAGGCGGTTCATCACTTGTTAAAAGGTCTGGAGCCGCGATACGTCGCTCTATGATGCATGAAACTCAACACATTAACAATATTCTGACATCATCAATAATTAATACTATAGACACAAAATCAAGTCCGATGATTAGCACAAGTACAGAAAAATGGTTTTATAGAGGCGATAATCTTACTATACTTGGTAATAATCATGGTACTGTTGGATATTATGAACCGATACAAAACGCAGGACGGTTGCATATTGGAGCATATATTACAGAAAGTACGAGACCCGGAACTCAAATTGCGTGGCAACAATACGGATGGAAAAAGTGGTTTTATTTATTTCCAAAAAGATTCTAATTATGTATTATTATTATTTTATTATAGCAGCAATTTTAAGATTTCATTCATGTACACTTGACGACAGAATTGATATTGAAATAAAAATTGATAGTGTTAAGTATATCTACAAAAATGAATTGGCTTTATATGGGAATTTAAAAATTATTAATAAAACAGATAAGACATTAAAATTCCCCAAATCCTTTGATTTATATTTAACTTTATCAGATAGTCTTAATAATCTGATACCACATAAAAAGACTATTATTGAAGAGGTAAATTTAATCAATTTAAGAAGACGAATAAAAATTTCACCTTTTAGTTCTAAAAATATCAAATTTATAGAAACTAGATTATCTGATTATAGGCTTGATGATAACAATTTTTATAATATAAAATATGTGCTGAAAAAAAATCAACAAGGAATTAATTTGGATAAGAATTATGAGACAAACACTTGTAAATTCAGAATCCCCGGTTCCAAGTAAGATACAGTTCAGCATAGATTCCCCCGCTCGGCGAAGACACAGTCTTCGCCGTCAATATCGCCTGTTTCCGAACCAGCTTAACGCATAGCATTAACTCTTGCAAAACAATATTTTAACGTTAAAACAAAAATCACTATAATTGCATAAGCAAAAGCAATTTGCCCTAAAATGCAAAAGCAAAATACAAACAGAAAAAACAACGAAGTTGCAAACTTCGCCGAGCGGGTATTGAAGGTAGAGTTTTTGGTTGGAGCGGAATCGTTTATTTTTATTAAATATTTAAAATGAGAACTGTATTTATTTCTGTATATTTTGTTTTTATTAACTTAGGTGCTTTATATTGCCAAAAAAAAGATGGTATTCTTATTACTGACAATATAAAAAATCAGATTAGATTTATTTATAATGATTTTATTAAAACAGAAAAACCTGAATACAATATATTTATGATTGATTATTATAAAAAAGACACTTTTGATTATTTTAGAATAACCGAAACGTTAAATAAAACAGATATTTTATTTAAAGAACCGGATACTTTTTTTATTTATGACTGCAATATCATTTTTTTATATTCTAAAAATTGGCTTTTAAAACATAATAATGATTATGAAAAAGTATTAGAGGATAACTATTTATCTGACACGTCATTTTATACTTATGATCCGTTTATTGTTGAGTATAAGATGTATGACCAAAAGATTATGAATAAAAAAAAATGCAGGACAATGTATTATCCGAATGTTTCTATAATTGATGTTTTAAGTTATTATAATATAAAACCGGACAGATTAGAAAGAATAAGATGCCCTCTTTCAAAAGACAGTTTGCCTTATATTAAGATTTATAAAGATACAAACTATTGGTATTGCAAGAAATCAGGTTGTGATATAAAAAGCGGAGGAATAATAGAATTTATTATGAAATATGAAAATATTACAAGAAAAGAAGCATTTGAAAGAGTAAAAGAAATTTGCATAAATAAACAAAAGCAAAATAACTAAAACCTCACATAGCTTAAATTAAACATAGTAAGTATATCTATGTTTAAACATTCATATAGTTTTCAACTATCACTACAAACACAACATTTTAATTTCCAAACAAAAATAACTATAATTGAATAAGCAAAAACAATTTGCCCAAAAATGCAAAACCAAACAAAATACATGGCAGTACGAAAGTGAGGGCACGGCTTTGAGCTGCACCCTCACTGCAAGCAAAAATTAATAGAACAACAATAATCAAAAACAAATATTTTTCCGAAAAATAATTCGTATATTTATAGGCTTTAAGAATACTTGTAAAATATTAATTAACCGCTCCATGAAAAATAAAAAAATATTTCTCTATTTCGCAGGATTGGCAATAATAACAGCCGCCGTAGTTTTCTTAACCGTAAACTTTAAAAAAAGAACGGTAAATGCAAACAATCCTGAATTTGCAAAATACATAACGGCTTATACCTCCGGCATAATTTCCAAAAACGACCCCGTGCAAATAAAACTTACAAGCACGGTAACAGACAAAATAAAAAACAAAGAAAACCTGCCCGAAAATATTTTAGAGATAAAACCCTCAATCAAAGGAAAACTGACTTTAATAAATAACACAATAGAGTTTACTCCTGAAAAAAACTTCGATTCCGGTAAAGAATATTTTGCAGAATTTAGTCTCGGGAAACTTATGAAAGTTGATGATGAACTGAGAACTTTCAGTTTTAAATTCAAAACAATTAAACAAGCTTTTGATTACGGCATAGAAGAACAAAAAACAATTGACAAAAAAAAGCTAAAGTATCAGCAAATTACAGGCTTTGTTAATACTGCCGACGCTGCCGCCCCCGATGACATAGAAAAAATACTCACGGTAACAGAAAAAGGAAAAAAACTGTCGGTAAAATGGACTTCAGACATAGACAACATTCAGCATAAATTTGTTATTGACAGCATAGAAAGATTTGAAAAAGCAACAACTTTAATACTCAAATGGAACGGAAAAGCAATAGGCGTTAACAAAAAAGAAGAGCAAAAAATCGAAATTCCCGCAATAGGCGATTTTAACCTTATGTCGTATAAAGTTATCCAATATCCCGACCAATATCTGCAACTCCAATTTACTGACCCGCTCGATGAAACCCAAAATCTTAACGGTCTAATATCAATATCAGGAGTATCCGATTTACGCTTTATAATTGACGATAATATAATAAAAGTCTATTCCGACAACCGAATACGCGATATTCAAACAGTATTTGTTTATGAAGGTATCAAAAATATTTTAGGATACAAACTCATAGGCGATCAAAGTTTTGAATTGGCTTTTGAAGCGATAAAACCTGCAGTTCGCATTACCGGTAAAGGCACAATTCTCCCTTCCGGAGAAAAAGGGCTGATACTGCCTTTTGAAGCCGTAAACCTTAAAGCAGTCGATGTTACAATCATTAAAATATACGAAAACAACATACTTCAATTCCTGCAAGATAACGAATTTGAAGGAAACTATAATTTACGACAAGTAGGAAAACCGATAATTCGTAAAAAAATTGACCTTACAAAATTCAGTGTTTCCGATTTCGGAACATGGAACAGATTTTCGCTCGATTTAAATAAAATCATAAATACTGAACCCGGAGCAATATACAGAGTCGAACTTAATTTTAAAAAACAATATTCCCTGTATATGTGTGATAACGATGATGATAATACAATTTCTGAAAATGAAGAAGATAACTTTAATGAAGAACAAGAAACAACTAATTGGGACAGCTACGATAACGAATATTATTATGACGATTACTACTTTTACGACTACTGGGAAGACAGAGACAATCCTTGCAAAAAGGCATATTACGGCATTAACCGTAAAGTTGCAAAAAATATAATAGCCTCAGACTTAGGACTTATTGCAAAACAGTCAGAAAACGGAACAATAAACATATTTACTGCCGATATCATTACCGCAAAACCAAAAGCAGGAGTAACCGTCGAAATTTACGATTTTCAACAACAACTCCTTGCAAGCGGAGAAACAGACCCGAAAGGAAAACTTATTCTGGAAAACATAAAAGACCCGTATTTCGTAGTTGCAAAACACGGAACCCAAAGAGCATACTTAAAACTTAATGACGGCAATTCACTGTCGTTAAGCAGATTTGACGTATCCGGCGAAAAAATAAAAAAAGGAATTAAAGGCTTTATTTACGGAGAAAGAGGCGTTTGGCGTCCCGGCGATTCAATATTTATAACATTTATTTTAAAAGACGATTTAAATTCCGTTCCCGAAGGGCACCCTATTATCTTCAAACTGAAAGATCCGCAAGGAAAACTTGTAAAAAAAGAAATTCTGACAAAAAATAAAACTAATTTTTACGGATTTATTGCAAAAACCGAAGATAACGCAATAACAGGAAATTATAACCTTAATGTTTCCGTAGGTTCCGTAAGTTTTAATAAAACAGTCAAAATTGAAACCATAAAACCAAACAGACTGAAAATAGACTTTAACTTCCCCGACAAAATAATACAAGAAAGCAAAACAAACAGTGCCGTAATAAACGTAAAATGGCTGCACGGTGCTCCCGGCAAAAACTTAAAAGTTAAAGTCAATGCATCACTTTATCCGGCAACCACATCATTTAATAAATATTCTGATTTTTCTTTTGATGACCCGACAAAACATTACAAAATTGAAAACAACGAAATTTTAGATAATTATACCGACGAACAAGGAAACGTAAATCTAAACGCCGATTTTTATACAAATAACGAAGCTCCGGGGATGATGAAAGCCGTTTTCATAACAAAAGCTTTTGAAAAAGGAGGTAATTTCAGCATTGATCAATATACCCTGCCCTACTCTCCTTACAGTTCATACACCGGCATTAAACTCCCTAAGGGCGATAAAATAAGAGGTATGCTCTTAACCGATAAAAAACACAAGATTGAAATAGTTACTCTTACCCCCGACGGAAAATTACTCAAAGAAAAACATAAAATAAACCTTAAATTCTATAAACTGACATGGAGATGGTGGTTTGATGCTTCGGCAAACAACGTATCAAGTTACAATTTCAGAAACTCGGCAACTTTACTTAAGTCCGAAACAGTTACAACTTCAGGAGGAAAAACATCTTGGAATATTCAGGTAAATTACCCTGAATGGGGACGATACCTCGTTATAGCAGAAGACCTGCAATCAGGACATTCCGCAGGTAAAATTGTTTACATAGACTGGCCGGGCTGGGCAGGAAGAGCCCAAAAAGGAGACTCCGAAGGAGCTTCAATGCTCACTTTTATTTCTGATAAAGACAAATACAATGTAGGAGAAAAAGTTAAACTTACCATACCTACCGGCAAAAACGGAAGAGCTTTAATAAGCATAGAAAACGGAACAAAAGTAATTAAATCTTATTGGATTGAAACTAAAGAAGGAGAAACTGATTTTGAATTTCAAGTTTCAAAAAATATGACACCTAACGTTTTCGTTAATGTTACACTCTTACAGCCGCACTCTCAAACAGCTAACGACCTGCCTGTAAGAATGTACGGAGTAATCCCCGTTATGGTCGAAGATCCTGAAACACATCTCAAACCTAAAATAAAAATGCCCGATGAAATTGAAAGCGGGAAAAAATTTACAATAACCGTATCCGAAGAA
The DNA here is from genome assembly GCA_026987795.1 of Bacteroidales bacterium. Classification (GTDB taxonomy): domain Bacteria; phylum Bacteroidota; class Bacteroidia; order Bacteroidales; family JAADGE01; genus JAADGE01. The sequence goes on along the minus strand of JALSMF010000331.1, from coordinate 2,663 downwards.
TCAGGCAAAAATATGACCTACACACTTGCAGTTGTCGATGAAGGACTGTTAGACATAACACGCTTTAAAACTCCCGACCCTTGGGGTAAATTCTTTGCCAAAGAAGCACTCGGCGTAAAAACCTGGGATATGTATAATGACGTTATCGGTGCTTATGCCGGAGAACTGGAAAGATTATTTGCAATAGGCGGCGGTATGGAAGAAGATGTTCAAAATAAAAGCACAAAAGCAAACAGATTTAAACCCGTTGTAAAATATCTCGGTCCGTTTACGCTCGGAAAAGGCGATAAACAAACACATACCCTTACAATCGACAATTATATCGGTTCGGTAAGAGCAATGGTTGTTGCCGGAAATAACGGTGCTTACGGTTCAACGGAAAAAGCTGTTCCCGTTATCAAACCGCTTATGATTATCGGAACGCTGCCGCGAATATTATCTCCGGGAGAAAGCTTAAAATTACCGGTAAGCATTTTTGCTATGAAAAATAATATCAAAACCGTTAAAATAAGTGTAAAAACAAACAACCTTTTTACCGTAAACGGAAAATCATATAAAACAATAAAATTTAACGAACCGGGTGAGCAAAACGAATTCTTTGAACTAAAGGTTAACAATAAAACAGGAAAAGGAGAGGTTATTCTTACTGCTGCTTCAGGAAACTTTAAATCAGAATATAAAATCGAAATTGATATAAGAAATCCTAATAACCCTTCAGTAAGCGTAATTGAAAAAGTTCTGTCTCCCGGCGAAACGTGGGAAACAGAATATTCCCCGACAGGAACAGCGGGAACAAACACCGGAATCACAGAAGTATCCTCAATACCGCCTGTAAATCTTGAAAAAAGACTGAAATACCTTATTCAGTTCCCTTACGGTTGTGTAGAGCAAACAACATCGTCCGTATTTCCGCAGTTGTATGTCTCAAACTTAGTTGATTTATCAAAAGAACAAAAGAATAAAATTGAAACAAACATCAAAGAAGGAATAAAACGCCTTGAAAAATTCCAACTTACCAACGGCGGTTTTTCATATTGGCAAAACGGAACAAACGTAAGCATATGGGGAACAAATTATGCCGGTCATTTCTTAATCGAAGCCAAGAAAAAAGGCTATGCAGTACCGTCAGGAATTATACAATCGTGGAAAAAATACCAAAAGAAAAAAGCGAAAAATTGGATAAATGACGGTCCGGTTTCACAACTTGAGCAGGCATATCGCTTATACACCCTTGCATTAGCAGGCGACCCCGCAAAAAGTGCTATGAACCGCCTTAAGAACACTGCAAACTTATCTCTTCAGGCAAAATGGAGGCTCGCTGCCGCTTACCTGCTTTCAGGCAAGAAAACAACAGCAAAAAATATGATTACCGGATTAGGAACCGACATAAAAAAATATACCGAATTATCGCATACTTTCGGCACAGAGATAAGAGACAAAGCAATGATACTCGAAACTCTTACATTAACAGGTAACAAAGCTAAAGCATACAAATTACTTAAAGAAATATCGGAAGAACTTTCAAGCAACAGATATATGAGTACTCAAACTACGGCATATTCTCTCATTGCGGTTTCGATGTACACTTCAGGTTATGAAACAAAAACTTTAAAATACCGATATTCGATTAACGGAAGTAACGTAAAAAGTGTAAATTCGGATAAAGCTGTTTCTCAAATTGAAATTAATATAAGCGGAACAAAACCCGGCAAACTGAAAATAGAAAATACAAGTTCTGACATTATATATGTCGGAGTAATTTTACAGGGAATACCGCCTGTCGGCGTAAGTTCCGATTCTCAAAAAGATTTACGCATAAGTGTTTCATATTCATTGCCCGACGGAACTCCGCTTTCTCCGCTCAGCATCGAACAAGGAACAGATTTTACGGCAGAAGTAACAATTACGCACCCCGGCATTTTGAAAGACTATAAAAACTTAGCTTTATCTCAAATATTCCCTTCCGGTTGGGAAATCATTAATACAAGATTATACGACACCGGAATAACATCTTCTTCTTACGACAATAAAGATATAAGAGATGACAGGGTTTACACTTATTTTGATTTAAAAAGAGGAAAAAGCAAAACATTCAGAGTTCTGCTCAATGCAAGTTATGCAGGGAAATTTTGGATGCCTCCGGTTTATTGTAATGCTATGTATGACGACGGTATTTTTGCCCGAAAAGGAGGAAAATATGTAACGGTTAAGTAAAACATGAGATAAAAATTTAAAAAAATAATATTGTATTTAAAAAGATAGTTTTTATATTTGCACCCGCTTTTACGGGAGAGATGGCAGAGTGGTCGAATGCGGCGGTCTTGAAAACCGTTGTACCGAAAGGTACCGGGGGTTCGAATCCCTCTCTCTCCGCAATAAAAAAACAATAAAAAACTCGGAATCTGATATTCCGAGTTTTTTATTTTCTGCTTTTTGCCTGATTAATCACTAAAATCTTCCGGTTCTACCGGATTATCCAATGCCTGATTATACATTGTCATAGCTCTGAGGCTCATCCCCATACTTGAAAAACCGCCGTCGTGAAATATATTCTGCATCGTTATTTTTTTGGTTAAATCAGAAAACATAGTAATGCAAAAATTCGCAAACTCATCAGCATCGGCATTACCCAAAGGCGACATTCTTTCCGTAAAGTCCATCAA
>JALSMF010000330.1 GCA_026987795.1 Bacteroidales bacterium | reverse complement strand
CTTAAGATTTTTGTCAGTTTTGAACTGTCTGTGTAAATAGTACTTTCTTTATCAGATAATCCTTTTTTTAAATAAAGAGGTGTTTTGTTTTCTTTGGCTTTTATGTCAAATATTGAAAATAAATCTAACAGTAAATCGTTTAAGCAAACTTTTTCTTTTACGGGTTTTACCTGTTTTGTTCCGAGTTTTGATATTTCAAGAATGTCGTCAATAATGCGCATTAACTGTTTTCCGCTGTTTTGAATAATGTTTATGTAATTTTTTCTTTTTTCGGGTGTCAGGTTAGGGTCGGATAAAAATTCCGAGAAACCTAATATTCCGTTCATAGGCGTTCTTATTTCGTGCGACATATTATTTAAAAACTCAGTTTTAAGCCTGTCGCTCTCTTCTGCTTTTTCTTTTGCTTTCAAGATTTCTTGTTCGGCTTTTTTACGTTTTGATATATCGGTTACCATGGAAAGGATATACTGATTGCCTTTAATTTTTATGAATGTTGCATTCATAAGAGTATCTATTTTTTTTCCGGTTTTTGAAAAAAAAGTAAATTCTAAGTTTTCGGCTCTGCCTGTGTCTTTAAAACTGTCAAGGAACTTTGCTCTGTCATCAGCCGAATAAAAACCGAGATCCGTAACCTTATTCCCTATAAGTTCGTCTTTTGTGTATCCGGAAATTTCACAAAGTTTATTGTTGGCTTCTATTATGGTTCCTGATAAATCAGTAATTGATATAGGCTGCGGAGAAAAATCGAAAATACTTTTGAACTTTTCTTCATTTTCTTCGGCTTTTTCTTTAGCTGCAATTAGTTCGAGTTCTGCTTCTCTCTTTTTCGTAATGTCTATTGCCACGCCTATTACATTAACGGGGTTTTCGTTGTTATCCGTAATGACGGTAGCTGATGCTTTTATATGCCTGATTTTGCTGTCGTTATGTCTTATAATTCTGAAATTAGTATATTCGGTAGTTTTATCCTCTATTATTTTTGCTAATTGCTGAGTTACTCTTTCAGCATCGTCAGGATGCAGAGCTTTTCTCCAGGTTTCATAAGTAACCGGATTTTTTTTTGGTATTCCGAATATATTAAATTTTTCGTCATTCCATGTAGCCTTGTCTGTTTTCAGGTCATAGTCAAAAATGCCTATTTTCTCAATTTCGGTAATTGTTCTGAGATTATGATTTTGTTTTTTAAGCTCTGCCTGGTAAGCATTTCTTTCAGTAATATCCGTAAAGAAACCTACATTATACTTTTTTTTGTTTATAAACAGTGAGGTTGTATTAATATCAGCATAAAATATACTGCCGTCTTTTCTTTTGCACGGAATATTTTCTGCCAAATCTTTTTTCTTTTCGGCTTGTGCGTTAAACTCTGCGATGACATTATTGAGTGATTCTTTAGGATGAATGTCTTCGACAGACATATTTTTCAGTTCTTTTTCACTATAATCCAGCATCTCACAGATTTTAGGATTAGCAAAACTAAATCTCCGTTTTTCTGTATCGGCAATTAGAATTCCTACTGAAGCACCGTCGAACAGGCTTTTAAATTTAATTTCGTTTTCTTCTGCTTCTTTTAAAGCTTTTTCCAGATTCTCGTTCTGAGATTTATATTCTTCGTAAAGAACTTCATATTCTTTGTTTTTTTCTGTCAGTTCTTCGTTACTTGCAAAATATTCTTCATTAAGACTTGCATATTCTTCGTTTTGTTCTTTGAGTTTCTTCTCAATTTTTTTTCTTTCCGTTATGTCCAAAACGGTTAAATACATATATTTTTTATTGTTATGAGAAAAAGGAGAGCCGTAAACTTCAACATTTTTTATTTCACCGCTTGCAAGTCTGTGTTCAAATTCAAAAAGAACGGATTTATTTTTTACGGCTTCGTTCATCTTGCTGTCTGTTTCTTTGGCAGACATAGTATTGATATCGCTAATCTTTTTTTTAAGCAGAATTTTTTTCGGGTAACCGTAGAATTTTACAGCCGAATCGTTAGCGTCTGTAATTTGTTTTGTTTCTGTATCAATTTCAAGCATTACAGCTTTATTATTTCTGAAGAAACTTTCAAATTTATTATCATTAGAGTGTTTGTTTTTTTTTATGGTCATAACAGTTCATTAAAATTTAGTACTTAAAGACAGATGTAAATTTTTGCCTTATTGTGTAAATTTACAATTTATTTTTAATTTTTAAAACTGTTTGTGACTATACCGGAAATGAAATAAAAAAGACACTCCTTGTGAAGAGGAGTGTCTCGGTGCCCGGAACAGGAATCGAACCTGCAAGTCCAAAAGGACACATGAACCTGAATCATGCGCGTCTGCCAATTTCGCCATCCGGGCTTATTCGGGACTGCAAAAATATAAAAAACTTTAATTAAGCAAATGTTTTTTCCAAAAGTTAAGCATCATTGTGTAAAGATGGTATCTTGTATTGCCTCCGTATATGCTGTGATTGCGGTTAATATAAAAAAATTCGTTAAATTGTTTATTTGCCTGCACTAATGCTTCCGAAAATTCGGCGGAATTTTGCCAATGAACGTTGTCATCTCCGGTTCCGTGAACAAGAAGGAAATCTCCTTTCAGTTTGTCTGCAAAATTTATCGGCGAATTGTTATCGTATCCGTCCGGATTTTCTTGCGGGGTACGCATAAAACGTTCAGTATAAATATTATCATAATACCGCCAATTTGTAACCGGTGCTACGGCAATTCCGGATGAAAAATAATCTGCACCTTTTGTCATACACAGAGATGTTGTAAAACCTCCGTAGCTCCAACCCCAAATACCTGTTTTATTTGGATTTATATAATTTTGTTTTTGCAGATATTTTACGGTTTCTATAAGGTCGATTGTTTCTAATTTCCCAAGTTGCAAATATGTTTGCTTTTTAAACTCTTCACCTCTTCCGCCTGTTCCCCGCGGATCGACACAGACCATAATTATTCCTTGTTGTGCCAGTAAATTATCCCATCCGAAACTCCACCTGTTCAGTACTTGTTGTGAGCCGGGACCGCTGTATTGTGTTATTATTACCGGATATTTTTTAGTATTGTCAAAATTCGGAGGTTTTATAATCCAGGCATTAAGTTCTGTATTTTCTGATGTTTTAAATTTGAAAAACTCTTTATTAATACCGCCGTATTCTTCAACAAGTTCTTTAAGGTTTTTATTATCAAGTAAAATTCTTATAAGCTTTCCTTTTGCGTTATGCAGAGTTACAAAATTAGGAGTTTCAACATTTGAAAAATAATTTATGTAGTATTTGAAATTTTTACTGAATTCCGCTCTGTTTGTTCCTCCGGATTCAGACAGTTTTTCTTTTTTTCCCTTAATGCTTACTTTGTAAACAGCTCTGTTTAACGGGGATTCTTCATTTGATTGATAATAAAAAAAATGAGTAATATTATCATAACCGTAAAAGTCTGTAACTTCCCAACTTCCGGAAGTCAACTGTTTTATTTGCTTTCCGTTTAAGTCATGAAGATATAAATGTCGGTATCCGTCTCTTTCGCTTGTCATTACGAAGTACTTGCCGTCGTCAAGAAATTGTAAGTTGTCGAAATCATTTTCATCAATGTAATATTTATTTGTTTCGGTATAAATTACTTTTGATTTTCCTGTATTCATATCGGCAAAAAGTAATTCAAACTTATTTTGCAGGCGGTTAAGTCTGAATACGGCTAAAGTATTTTCATCTTGTGTCATTCTTATTCTAGGAATATATATATCTGTTTCTTCGCCGATGTCAATATCTGTTGTTTTTTCTGTTTCTATATTATAAATGTGAACACTGACAACAGAGTTGTCTTCACCGGCTTTAGGGTATTTAAAATTTCGGCATTCCGGATAAAGCTTATTTTTAATGAGTTCCGGATTACTTCCTGCAAACATTGTCATACTGAACATTTTAACATTTGATTCGTTAAATTTGATATATGCGAGCTTTTTACCGTCGGGCGACCATTCATATGCTTTGTTAAACTCAAATTCTTCTTCGTAAACCCAATCCGGTATTCCGTTTATAATTTTATTATATTCTCCGTCAAATGTAATTTGTGTTTCTTTACCGGTTTCTAAATCTTTTATGTAAATGTTATTTTTTCGTATAAACGCTACTTTTTCAGCATCGGGAGAAAAACTTGCAATTTGTTGTTTGCCGTTTTCCGAAACGGGAGTCAGTTTTTTTGTTTTTATATCGTAAACAAAATATTCGGCAGTAAAAGATCTTCTGTAAATACGCCTGTAATTTGTTTGAAGTAATATTTTGGTTTCATCGGAATTAAAATCATATCCTTCAGGGTTTATTCCTGCATCAACGGCATTGAAAACAGTATCGGTCAGTTTTCCGGTTTTATAGCTGTATTTTAAAATGTTTCCGACTCTGTCGCTTGTTGTGTAATGTATTCCGTCATTCATTGAACGTACACCGTAAACGGAATTTGTCCAAAATGTCCAATTTTTCCATAAGTCGGCAACCGTAATTTTCTTGTAAGAATTATTTTGGGCAAAAACACTACTTACCAACAAAATACTGACTATTAACAGATTTATTTTTTTAAATTTTCTCATACCGGTATAAATTTTGATATTTTATTCAACAAATATAAAGTTTTACGCTTTATTTCACATAAAAAATATTATTTTTGAGAAAAATATAAACATCTGAAAATTATGAGAGATTTTGATTCGGCTTTTTTAAGCTCATTATTATTACTGTATGATAGTTTTGAAGATCACGGAATATCTTTGGTATATGTAGGAAAATTTAATCATACTATTACGAAAGTTTTTACTGCCCTGACAAGCGAAGATATTGAAAACTTGAATGAATCGCGTTCTGTTCAAAGAACTTTGCATCATTCAATGATTGAAATTCTTCAAAATATGACTAAACATTCTGATAATATGTTTCAGGATATTAATTTCGGAAAAGGGCTTTTTATGCTGGGTAAAAAAAATGATGCTTATCATATTATTACTGCAAATGTTGTTAATAACGAACAGGAACAACAATTAAGAAATTCTATAGACGAGCTTAATGCCTGCACTCCTGCCGAATTAAAAGCAATGTATAAAAAACAACTTCGCGAGGGTAAAATTTCGGGAAAAGGAGGCGCCGGTTTGGGGCTTATTGATATAACAAGAAAAACCGGTAATCCGTTGGATTATATGTTCTTTCCTGCTGACGAAGATAAAAAATACTTTGTTTTAAAAGTTAAAGTTGATTCGGAAGTTTCGGATTAATACTTTTTAATGATACAGACAGAAGCGATATCTTTAAAGGAATACAACACTTTCGGAATTGATGTGAAAGCGTTGTATTCTTTTTTTTGTAAAAATGAATATGAATTAAAGGAAATACTAAAGACTGATTTTACTAAAAAAAAGAAAGTTTTTGTTTTAGGCGGCGGAAGTAACGTTCTTTTTACAAAAGACACAGATGATATTTTAATTTTGATGCAAAATAAGGGCATTGAAATTGTTAGGGAAGACGATACAAATGTTTTTATTAAAGTTGCGGCAGGAGAAGTTTGGGATGATTTTGTTGATTTTTGCGTTAAAAATAATTACGGCGGAGCCGAAAACCTTTCCTTAATACCGGGGACGGCGGGAGCTTCACCTGTTCAAAATATAGGTGCGTACGGTGTAGAAGTCAAAGATATAATTTTTGAGGTTGAGGCTGCAGAAATTAAAAGCGGCAAAAAGAAAATATTTAAAAACAGGGATTGCAAGTTTGCTTATCGAAACAGTATCTTTAAAAACGAATTAAAGAATCAATATATTATTTTAAATGTAACGTATAAATTATCAAAATTTCCTGAATTGAAATTATTCTACGGTAATTTAAGAGAAGAGCTGCCGTCCGGAAAAAACATCGAAATTAAAGATGTAAGAGATGCCGTAATTCGCATAAGGGAAGACAAACTGCCTAAAACGGAAAACTTGCCTAATGCAGGTAGTTTTTTTAAAAACCCGGTTGTTTCTCAAGATTTTTTCAGAAATTTAACAAAAAAAAATCCGGAATTGGTTTCTTTCCCGGCTGAAAAAGGCAAGGTTAAATTAGCTGCGGGACAATTAATTGATATTTGCGGATGGAAAGGAAAGAAAGAAAACGGTGTGGGTGTTCACGATAAGCAAGCTCTTGTAATTGTAAATTACGGCAATGCCGACGGAAAAACAGTTTTAAAATTTTCTGAGAAGATTCAAAAATCGGTTTTTGAAAAATTCGGTGTTAAAATTGAGCGGGAGGTTTTGGTGTATCCGGACGATGTTATTTAAAAATTATACCGGTTATTGAATTAATTAATATAATTTTGTTAAAAAAAATGAGACGAACAAATACAGAACCCCTTAAAGATGTAATACAACGTTTTTTGAAAATATACGGAGCCGATAAAAAACTTAAAGAAATACGAATCCAAAACTCGTGGGGTAAAATAATGGGGATAAGTATTGAACAACAAACGGAATTTGTAAACGTGAGCAAATCAACGCTTTATGTTAAATTGAATTCCTCTGTTCTGAAGCACGAACTGTTAATGATGAAAAGCAAGATAATTAAACGGCTAAATGAAGAAGCCGGCGAAACATTAATTGACGAAATCGTATTTTTATAATTTCCTAAAAAAAATCATCATCGTCATCGTCTTCAAAGTCGTCATCATCGAAATCTTCATCGTCAAAGTCGTCATCATCAAAATCTTCATCAAAAAAGTCGGATACGTCTTCATTTAAATTGAAAAAATCTAAAGCTGCAGCATTTTCTTCCGATAACTTAATCTCTTCTTCAATTTCCGGGTCGTGATTAATCAGTTTTATGATTTTTTCTTCCGAAAAAATTTCGGTATTTGTAGCTATTACTTCGTCAGAAATAAAATTTCCGAAATTTTTCACCTCATTTAAAATACTCTTTAATATTGAGTCTAAACTTATTTGTATGGGAACAAGGCATACTATACTGACAAAATAATCATAAAAAGTTATTTTTTCGGTAACACCTTTATTATTTTGCAGAGCAAATTCTATCTCTTTTTTAAGTAAATCTTTTTGAAAATCCGTAAAATTCTTTTTGTTGTTTGAGGACATAACAAAAAAGTATCTCAAACTGTTACCCGACCCTCCGAGCCCTGACGATATATAAATTTTAGAATCATCACTTAATACGTGTTCAACATTAGCCCTGCTTCTTTGGAATGCTAAAATTGCCCATTTTGAAAGTTCGTTCTTGCAATTATTTTTAAACTTCTCAATTACGCGGTATGCTTTTACGTCACCCGTTAAGCTAAGTTCAATTAAAGCAAATTTCTTATCTTCAATGCTTGATTCGGTATCATAAAGTATTGCCTCTGACTCTTCAACAGTTTTTTGCTCATCTGCTTTATTCAGAAACTTTAATGTCATTTTTTCAAATTCTATTTGAACGGAAACATCAATGCCTTCCTCAAAAACCAAAAAATCGGAAAATGATTTACGCAATTTTCTTTCAAGAAATTGTTTCAGACTTTTATTTGTCATTTAATTAATATTTTCGGCAAAATTAACACTTTTAATTTTAACGGCACGATTAAAAATTTATTTTAATAAATTACCAATATATAGGTATTGTAATCACTGTTTTGAATGTATACTTTTGCACCCGTTAATTACTGCAGTATGAATTTATCCGAACTTAAGAATAATGAAGAAGGCATAATAGTTAAAATTAAAGGGCGAGGTGCGTTCAGGAAGCGGATTACGGAAATGGGGTTTATTAAGGGCGAAACCGTTACCGTTATAAAAAATGCCCCTATGAAAGACCCCGTTGAATACAGCATAATGGGGTATAATGTTTCATTAAGAAGAAGTGAAGCGGCTCTTGTAGAGATTGTTACAAAAAGTGAGGCAAAAAATATAATTCAAGAGGAATATGGCGGAACAACAGAAAATAACATTCTGAAAAAATCCGCTAAAATTAAAAAAAACCATATTAATATAGCCCTCGTAGGAAATCCTAACTGCGGAAAAACAACTCTTTTTAATAATATAACCGGCTCGGCAGAACACGTAGGGAATTACGGCGGTGTTACCGTTGATGCCAAAAAAGCAAGTAAAAAATATAATAATTACCTTTTTAATATTACCGATTTACCCGGGACATATTCTTTAACGGCATATACTCCGGAAGAACTTTATGTGAGGGAGCATATCTTTGACGAAATGCCGGATATTGTTGTAAACGTAATTGATGCCTCTAATTTAGAACGAAATTTGTATCTTACCTCCCGTCTTATAGATATGGACATAAAGGTCGTTATTGCATTAAATATGTATGACGAACTGGAAAAAAGAGGAGATAAGTTTGACTATGAGATGTTCGGAAAAATGATAGGTATTCCCGTTATTCCTACTGTTGCTTCCGCAGGTAAAGGTATTTCCGACTTATTTGAAGAATTAATAAGAGTTTATGAGGATAAGGAGCCGATATTAAGACATATACATATTAATTACGGCAAAGGTTTTGAAAAAGCAATAAAAGAAATTCAGCAAAAAATATTTTTGCCCGAAAACGTCGGACTTACAAGTAAAGTTGCTCCGCGTTTTTTAGCTTTAAGTCTTCTCGAAAAAGATGAAGACATCAAGAAACGAATATCTGAACTGAAAAACGGGAAAGAAATAGCAGAAACAAGCGAAAAATTTATAAAAAAAATAGAGTCTCACCTAAAAGAAGATACCGAAACTTTAATTACCGATGCCCGTTACGGATTTATAAGAGGGGCATTAAAAGAAACATATTTCAGAAAAGAAAAAAACGGAAAAACTAAAACTCAAAGGATTGATAAAGTATTAACCCACAAACTATGGGGTATTCCGATTTTTATATTCTTTATGTGGCTGATGTTTCAAATGACATTTTCGCTCGGTCAATATCCGATGACTTGGATAGAAAACGGCGTTTCATTGCTTGCAAAGCTTTTTCAAAGCTATATGCCCGACGGAATGCTTAAAGATTTAATTGTTGACGGGATAATAGGAGGAGTCGGAGGCGTGATAGTTTTTCTTCCCAATATTCTGATTTTGTTTTTTATAATTTCGATAATGGAAGATACCGGATATATGTCGCGAGCAGCATTTATTACAGATAAAATGATGCATAAAATAGGGCTTCACGGAAAATCATTTATCCCGTTGATTATGGGCTTCGGTTGTAACGTTCCCGCCGTTATGTCTACACGCACCCTTGAAAATCGCAGCGACAGGCTTCTTACAATGCTGATAAACCCTTTTATGTCGTGCAGTGCAAGATTACCGGTATATCTTATTATAATAGGAGCGGTATTTCCGGAAAATGCCGGAACAGTGCTGTTTCTTATATACGGAACAGGTATTTTGTTGTCAATTTTGGTGGCAAAATTATTTAAGAAAGTTATTTTTAAATCCAAAGATGCTCCGTTTGTAATGGAACTTCCGCCTTATCGAAGACCTGTTTTTAAAACCTCTTTAATACATATGTGGCATAAAGGTTCGCAATATTTGAAAAAAATGGGAGGCGTAATTTTAATAGCTTCGATAATTATTTGGGCTTTAGGATATTTTCCTGTTTCCGATTCCGAAGTTGAGAAAATAGATAAACATATCAGTTTGTTGAAAAAAAATATCTATAATCAGCAGGATATGTCGTTAAAAGACAGCTTAAAAAAATTAGAACTGCAAAAACATTTGGTTCAGCAGAAAAATTCATATATCGGAAAAATAGGTCATTTTATAGAGCCTGTTATTCGTCCTTTGGGTTTTGATTGGAAAATGGGAGTTGCCATTACGGCGGGTATAGCGGCAAAAGAAATCGTTGTAAGCACAATGGGCGTTCTTTACGGTGCAGAGTTCGGAGCCGATGATTCTTCAGATGCTTTAAAAAAAGCAATTAAGACAGAGCGCTATTCCTCCGGAAAACGTAAGGGAGATATTATTTTTACTCCCTTAGTCTCGATTTCATTTTTAATTTTTATTTTAGTATATTTTCCGTGTGTTGCCGTTGTAGCAGCCGTTAAAAAGGAATCGGGCAGTTGGAAATGGGCGGCATTTCTAATAGCCTATACAACAGTTTTGGCATGGCTTTTATCTTTTGCAATTTATCAAATCGGAAGCTTATTTATATAAAACAGGAATTATGATACAGGAAATTTTTACATATATAATAATCGGAGCAGCAACTGCATATACTTTATACAGTTTTATAAAAATACTGATTCCGTCGAAAAATAAAAAAAAGCATCTGTGTTACGGAGGGTGCTCCGGTTGCAGTTTAAAAAAAGATATAAGTCTTAAAAGCATATCAATAAAAAAAACAGATTAAAAATTATACTGCCTTATCAATTAATTAAGTTAATTTTTATTTCTTTGTAAATATTGAATATAATAAAGTTTCAAAAAAATACAAAATATATTATGAATAAAATTGTTGAGAAATATGCGGAATTACCCAAATCGGTCAGAAGACCTTTGTGGATTTTATGGCATAATATGATTTCTTCTTTTGATAAACAAAAAACAGCGGTTTTTATGAATTACGGTTATGCAGGTGATAACGGAGAGTTTAAAGAACTTAAATTAAAATCGGAAGATGAGAAGGACAGATACAGCATACAACTATATGATCATGTTGCCGGCGGCGACAAACTTAAAGGCAAAGATATTCTTGAAGTAGGGTGCGGCAGAGGAGGCGGAGCTTCATTCTTGGCAAGATACTATATGCCGAAATCATATATAGGTCTTGATATTTCAAAGAAAACAACTGATTTCTGTAACAAATATCATAAAGCAAAAGGATTAAAATTTATTAAAGGACACGCAGAACAGCTTCCCTTCGGAGATTCCAGTATTGACGCTGTTGTTAATATTGAATCTGCAAGGGTTTACGGCAATATTCCTAAATTTTTTCAAGAGGTTTTCAGAATTCTTAAGCCTGAGGGTAAATTCTTTTTTGCAGATATGATTAAACCTAAAGATATACAATTTATAGACAAGCAACTGGAAAAGGCAGGGTTTAAATTTGTTCGAAAGAACAATATAAGAGAAAATGTGGTAAATGCCTTAAGATTAGATACAGAATACAGAAAAGAACGTATTCATAAAGGTGTACCTAAGTTTTTACACAAATCTTTTTATCAATTTGCAGGTGTTGAGGGTTCTGAAAGATATGATGCCTTTGATAAAAAACGAATTGATTACTGGAGTTATACGCTGAGCAAGTAAAAAAATCTCTCACGAATATTTCTGCTTATCATAAGCCGGTTGAAAAAGCACCTTGCTCACTTATTGAATAATAATTTATTTTTAACTTGTCGCATTCCTCTTTCCGTTGCTTTAATTCATAAAAGTTGTTTGAAGAGTCTAAGATGACAGCGTTAAAATCAATACTGTTTGCAATTGTATTTATGCTTAATCCGTTATTTCCTCCTAATATTACATAATCTGCTTTAAGTTTTGAATCAGATACCGGAACGGTTTTGTATTTGTCTGTAAGAAGTAAAAAAGTTTTATCTCCGGCAATTATAAGATTGTTTCTTTTTATAAAATTATCAGAAATAAACTTTGTCGTATCAACAGGAACAAATTTAAAGTCGGATTTGTTAAAATATTGTCTGTTAGGTTGAATACCGTAAATTACGCTTTTCGATTTTATTGTTTTTTTATCGGATAAAAATAAATTTTGTTTACCGAAAATATCAACGGCAATACAGTTATTTATGTTATATATTGTCAGTGAATTATTGTTGCTGTATTTTATTTTTCTGAAACTGCCGACACTTATCCAAATTATTAAAGTTAATAATAAGAGCTGTAATGCCCGTGCCTTTTTCAGCAAAATAAAAATTGTAAGTAAAATAATAAATAAATACGCTGAAATTAAATCTTCACTGTGAAAAGAGATATTTTCAACGGTCGAATACGGAATTTTTTCTATAAAAGAAACAGAACTGTTTAAAAATTTAAGAATATTATTTAATATAAAAGCAACAGCATTTGGTATATACGGCAAAGGTGAACTTATTAACAGCAAAACAGCAAGGATTAAAATTGCGGTTGCGGCAGGGATTACAATAATGTTGGATACAAAAAACAAAACAGGAAATATGTGAAAATAATAAAGTGTTACCGGGAAAGTTCCGATTTGTGCCGCAATTGAAACAGAAGTAAGAGCCCACAAGTAATATAAAATTCTATTGTTTATCTTTAAAAGTGCAACTAATTTAGGCTGAAAAAATACGATGCTTAAAACTGCCGCATAGGACAACTGAAAACCTACTTCGGTTATAAGATAAGGGTTGATAATGAGCAGTATAAAAGCAGATGCCGAAATAGAATTGTAAATATTTACGTGCCTGTTTACGGCTTTGCTGACAATTATGAATGAAAACATTACGGCAGCTCTGCGAACAGAAGGAGAAAGCCCGGACAGAACGGCAAAACACCAAATAATTATTAACAGAATAAATGCTTTTAATATTTTCCCGGTATATCTGTCTTTATATTTT
>JALSMF010000329.1 GCA_026987795.1 Bacteroidales bacterium | reverse complement strand
TTTGAGAACATTCAGCCGCCGAACAATGCCGGTTGTATGTCGGAATAAGTTGCGACAAATTATAATGTTTATTTTTTCAGACTTTCGATAATAATTTTTGCCGTTCTTTCCGATGCGCCTTTTCCTCCGAGTTTTTTGCGAAGCTCATCAAAATTATTCAGCATATTACCCCGATATACGTTATCTTCAAGAATAAGTTTCAATTCTTCGGTAATATTTTCAACGGTCATATTGTATTGAATAAATTCTTTTATTACTTCTTTTTGCATTACCAAGTTTACTAAAGAAATATAATCAACCTTTACGAGTTGTTTTGCAATTTGATAGGATATGTGTTCACCTCTGTAACATACAAGTTCCGGAATATTAAAAATTGCAGTTTCCAATGTTGCGGTTCCTGATGTTACTATTGCCGCATCGGAATGTTTGAGAAGTTCGTAAGTATCATTATAAATCATCGTAATATCTTTGGTTTTAATATATTTCATAAACAGCTCTTTATCAAGAGACCCGGCAGCAGCAACTACAAACTGACAGTCGGGAAAATTTTCCGAAACTTTAAGCATTACCGGAAAATTATGTTTCAATTCCTGTTTTCTGCTCCCCGGAAGTAAGGCTATTATTTTTTTTTCTGACAAGTTGTATTTTTTTCTGAACTCCGAGATATTCCTGTTTTCAATGTTAACTGCATCCATAATCGGATTTCCGACATATTCAACTTCATAATTGTATTTTTTGTAAAAATCTTTCTCAAAAGGAAAGATAACAAACATTTTATCTGTGAATGCTTTTATTTTATGAACGCGAGACTGCTTCCAAGCCCAAATTTTAGGAGAAATATAATAGTAAACTTTTAAACCGTTTTTATGTGCAAATTCTGCTATTCTTAAATTAAACCCCGGATAATCAACAAGAATAACAACATCAGGTTTATAATTTAATATATCTTGTTTTATATACTTAATGTTTTTCATTATATCGGGCAGGTGCATAAACACATCAATAAATCCCATATATGCCGTATCTTTATAATGACGCACAAGTGTTCCGCCTTGTTTTTTCATTAAATCACCTCCCGAATATCTGAATTCGGCATTATCATCAATTTTTTTAAGTTCTTTCATAAGATTTGATGCGTGCAAATCTCCTGATGCTTCTCCTACCGTTATGTAATATTTCAATTTTTTATTAATTTAAGTACTTATTCTGAAAAAAATTCTTTCATATCTTATAAAAGTAAATATCTGTATCGTTTTACATTAAAGCACCCGCAACTATAATCAAAAATATAAGAACCGCAGCACCTATTAAACCCTTTACGGCACTATACCATTTTTTATTCAAAAAAAGATAAAATAAAGGCATAACTCCTATTGCGCCGCCTTTTAAAGACAGCAATACGCGAGAACGCAGAATAAGACTAAACTCGTCTTCGTCAAAAAAATATCTGAAGTGTTCGGCTACCGTATAGTCCCCGGTATTTGCATAAATTACAATTACGGTAACCGCTGCAGCTACGGTAATTCCGCTTAGCATTCCTACCCAAAACTTATCAAATTTCGATTTTTTTTCAAACTTCATTTTATCAAATGTCTAAAAATAAAAGAATGCTAAATTACTAAAATATTATATTTTTGGAAATTCTATGGCAAACAATAATTTTATATACGGAACACGTGCTGTTATTGAAGCGGTTAATTCTGATAAACAAATCGAAAAAGTAATGATTGTTCGGAGCGGAGATAACCCTCTGCAAAAAGAACTGCTACAGATACTGAAAAAACATCGTATTTATTATCAAAATGTCCCTCTGCAGAAATTAAATAAAATAACCCGTAAAAATCATCAGGGAGTTATTGCTTTTATTTCTCCTGTTCCTTTTTATGATGCCGAAGAAATTGTAACTCAGATATATGAAGAAGGAAAAATTCCTTTTATCTTGGCTTTAGACGGAGTTACCGATGTTCGAAATTTCGGTGCAATTGTCAGAACCGCAGAGTGCTCAGGCGTAAATGCAGTAATTATTCAGGAAAAAGGCTCGGCGGCAATTAATGCCGATGCCGTAAAAACATCGGCAGGAGCTTTACATAAAGTCCCGATTTGCAAAACACGAAGCCTGCGAGAAACACTTTTGCATTTAAAAGAAAACGGTTTACAGATTATTTCGGCAAGCGAAAAAGCAGAAAAATATTATTATGAAACCGACTTTACTAAGCCGACGGTATTAGTTACAGGATCGGAAGAAAAAGGCATCTCAAATGCAATGATCTCATTATCAGATGAATTTGTAAAAATACCTATGCTCGGTAAAATAAATTCTTTAAATGTATCGGTTGCGGCAAGTATTTTGATGTATGAAACAGTAAGACAACGTATAAATTAAAATATTAAATATGAAACTCTCTAAAACTTTACTGCTTATTATTTTCGGGTTATACCTGTTTCAATCATGCGACAGCCAAAAAAATGTTATTGATAACATTGCTGAGGATAAATTAGACGAAACATTTATAATAAGTATGAGCGATACTTTAAAAGTTAAACTGAAATCTAACCCGACAACAGGTTTTACATGGTCAATAAATAATAAAATAAAGCCGAAAGTAATAAAAAAAATAAGCAAAGAATATGTAAAAAACAAAGAAACTGCAGATATGACAGGTGCCGGAGGTTTTGATATTTGGAAGTTTATACCTGTTAAAACCGGAGAAGTCTTTTTACATTTCATATATTCACGCGAAAACGGAAAAACAGATACTGAAAAATACTATAAAGTTGTAGTAAAGTAAACAAGGAAAATATTTTTAAATCTCGACTTTATAATTTTTTACCGATATATTAATTAACTTAAAATCTTAAACGTATGAAAACTTCTAAATTTTTAATTCCTGCTATGCTGTTTTTTACACTAAGCGGATGTATTGTCGACAGAACACCGGATTATCCGCCGGTAGATGCTTGTTTCTCAATTTCAGGAACTACTCATTATATGAATGAGCCGGTATATTTTGTTAATTGCTCTCAGAATGCTCTTTCTTTCAGCTGGAGTTTCGGAGACGGTTTTACCTCAAATCAAAAAAACCCGACACATACATATACAGAAGCAGGAACATATCAAGTTACAATGACTGCCGAAGGATATGAAGGATACGAAACTTTTACGGATGCTGTTACAATTCAAGGTTCTACGGATTTAGACATACTTGTTATGTATGTCGGAACTGAAGATCCCGTATCAAATTGCGATGTTCAACTTTACGGAAGCGAAACTGATTGGCAAAATCTTACAAACCCGGTAAGCGATATTTTAACTACGGGAACAGACGGAATTGTATTTTTTTCAGGCTTAAATCCGGTTGAATATTTCATTGATGCTTACCGATTTGTGAGCGACACATCATATTACTCAAACTATTTTCAAGGTTATGCCACTCTTCCGTTAGAAGAAAATAAAATTAACTATTACAACATTTATGTTGAATTACTTTATAATACTGCAGGAAAACGACCTACAGATAAAAAAATTGAAATTAAAAGAATTGAAAAATCAACCAAAGAAGAACACGAAAGAATAATAAAAGAATTTAAAGATAAATAAACTTACAAATTTCAGTTAATCCGAGTTCAATACAAAAATTCGGGTTAACTGAATTAAGTTGAATCTTAATCCCCTGACTTTAGTTTCTGTAATAATATTTTCATTAAAATGAACACAAAACGTTTCGGAGTTTCTATAGAAGCAGAATTATTAGATAAGTTGGATAAATTTGTCAAAGAACGACAATTTTCAAACAGGTCTCAGGCAATCCGATTTTTAATAAACAAAAATATTGTTGAAGAAAAATGGCAAGACAACGAGGAAGTTGCAGGAGCCGTTGTATTGGTATATGACCACCATAAAAGAGAACTTCAAAAAAAATCAACAGAAATACAGCACAACTCTCACGACCTGATACTCTCTGTTCAGCACGTGCACCTCGACCACGATAATTGCCTGGAAACCATTGCAGTTAAAGGAAAAGCTCAAAAACTTGTCAATCTTTCAAACAAGTTAATAGGGCTAAAAGGAGTTAAGCACGGAAAATTAGTGATATGCACATCTGCCTGAAATTTTATTTATTTTCAAAACTGAAAAATATCATTTTTTTTTGAAAATTATAGTTTAATATTTGCACAATAATATTGTTCCGAAAAATAAAAGGGGCAATATTTTTTTGCGACACAGGTAACACGAATATAATAAACATAACACTTTTGAATATGAAAACAAAAAGCATTATTATTATCTTAGTAACACTCTTGGCTGCAAAATTCGCTTTCACTCAAAATGAAATCAAGGGAAAAATTATTGACTCGCAGACAAAAGAACCCCTGTCAAATGTAAATGTAACCGTTAAAGGAACAAACAGCAGAACAATTTCCGACATAAACGGTTTTTTCAGCCTGCAAACAAGTAAAAGCACGGATTCCGTTACCGTTTCTTATATTGGTTATGAAACAGAGACCGTAAAATATTATAACAATATAATAATTGCGATGGTACCTTCGGAAATTCAACTTAACCAAGTAATTGTTTCTGCAAATCGTTATACAGAAAAAAGAAATAATGTCCCTGTTGCCGTCAGCACCCTGTCGCCGCAACAAATTAACGAAGCTAAAGCCGTAAGATTAGACGAACTTCTGAATAAAATAAACGGAGTTTATATGATAGATTTAGGAAATGAACAACATGCCATGGGAGGATTGCGACAACCGTTCAATAACTACAGTAACCCTGTTTTTCTTTATCTTGAAGACGGAATACCCATCAGACCCGCAGGCGTGTTTAACCATAATGCACTAATAGAAATAAATATGGCAGATATAAAATCCATTGAAGTAATCGGCGGACCGTCTTCTGCAATATACGGCAGCGATGCCGTCGGAGGAGCAATAAATTTTATCACAAAACAGCCGCCTCTCATACCTACGGCAACAATCTCCTTACAGGGAAATAATCTGGGCTATAAAAGAGTTGACTTCAATGCAGGAAATACAATCAATAAGCTGGGAGTAAACTTATCCGGATATTATGCAAACAGGCGAAACGGATACAGAGAGCACAGTGATTTTGACAAATTAGCATTATCATTAAAAGCAAACTACAGATTAACCGATAAAACAACCTTAAAAAACTCTGTCGCCTATATCAATTATAAAACAGATATGACAGGCGGACTTGACAGTGCAAATTTTTTCGGAGGTGATTATTCGAGTTTACAAACTTTCACCTACAGAACAGTAGACGCTTTAAGGGTCAGTTCTGCACTGAAACACATATGGAACAACAACGGCAACACTTCCGTAACGGCATATTACAGACTAAACGCCGTTGATCAAAACCCGCATTACACACAAAAATTAATTGATGAAAACGACCCTTCAAAAGAACAAAGCGAAATAGATAATAATGAGTTTTACAGCATAGGTTCGATAATTCGACACACTCAAAAACTAAAATTCCTGAATACAAAATTAACAATAGGTGCAAGCACGGATTATACATTAAATGACAGATACAAACAATATATATTAGTAAACGTAAATGAAGACGGCGTAAAAACAGGTTATACCGAAACAGATTCAATAATCAGGGATTATGACGTTACTTTAATTAATTCGGCAATTTATACCCATTTGAATATATCTCCGATAAAAAGATTAAATTTATCTGCAACCGTAAGATATGATATGTTCAGTTATGACTACCGACAAACTGTAGAAATACCTAAATTTGAAGGAAAAGTGCTGTTTAACAAGCTGATACCTAAAGTTGGCATAGTATATAATTTTGAAAAAAACAGAGGAGTATATGCTAATTACAGCGTAGGTTTTTTACCTCCGAACCCTGACCAACTTTACAGAAGAGCAGAAGCCAATAATGAATTAGAACCCGCTGTCTATTACAATACAGAAGCCGGAGGTTGGTTTTCTGTTTCAAATAAATTCAAAATTCAGTTGGCTGCATATATAATGAACGGTGTTAATGAAGTAGTAACAATTCAAAATGATTTTGGTGAGAATGAATATGAAAACGCAGGAAAAACACAACATAAAGGTATAGAATATACAATTCAATATGCACCTGCAAGCAATATCATACTCCGTCTTTCCGCCGCAAATACAGAACATAAATACATTGAATACACAGAAAAAGGAGAAGATTACAGCGGCGAAATTATGGAAATGTCTCCGACAATGATTGCCAATGCCGAAATAACATATAAACCTGATTTTTTAAAAGGCAGCAGAATCGGCATAGAATGGCAGCATTTAGGCGAATACTATGCAGAACCGCCGAAATTAACAGGCGACAGAGCAACATCTCCGGGATTTGATATTTTTAATATAAGATTCGGATACAGAATTAAAAGTTTTGAAACTTGGCTTAACATAATGAACTTTACCGATGAGCTGTATGCAACTTCGGCAGGTGTCAGATACGGAGCAATGGATTACAGACCCGGAGACCCTATAAAATTTAATATCGGTTTGGCTTATAATTTTACGGGAAACAAAACACAAAAAACCAAATGATAGAAGCAAAAAACATAACAAAAAAATTCGGCAGTAAAACAGTTCTTAAAGATTTAAACATTAAAGTTAATGCCGGTGAAATCTTTTGCCTGCTCGGTGCTAACGGTGCAGGCAAAACCACTCTGATAAACATATTCCTGAATTTTATTTCTGCCGATTCGGGAAAAGCTTATATCAACAATATTGACGTTGAAAAACACCCGTCAGATTCAAAAAAGCACTTAGCCTATATCCCGGAAAACCTTATGTTGTATCCGTATCTTACGGGAATAGAAAATTTAAAATACTTCACAAATTTGGCAGGTAAAAAATACACAAAAGAAGAGTTAGAATTATTTTTGTCTGAAGCCGGTCTGCAAAAAAACTATATACACAAAAGAGTCTCGGTTTTCTCAAAAGGAATGAGACAAAAAGTCGGGATTGCAATTGCACTGGCAAAAAATGCAAAAGTCTTATTGCTTGATGAACCGACATCGGGCTTAGATTTAAAATCCGCAAAAGAATTTGCCGACATTCTGAAAAAACTGAAAGCCGGAAATGTTGCCGTATTAATGACCACTCACGACCTGTTCAGAGCAAAAGAAACAGGAACCGACATAGGTATATTAAAAGACGGAAAACTAATTGACAAATTTGTTTCTGAAGAAATTAATTACGACACACTTGAAAAGTTATATATTAACCATATAAAGATTTAGAATATATGCTTTGGCTGATTGCACAAAAAGAACTAAAAGAAATTATAAGACAAGGAGTGCTGAAAATATTAATACTTACGGTATTAGTCTTATTATTAGTTTCTCTCGTTATAAGTTTCTCATACAACCGATATATCGACTCTCTGCACAATAAATCGGAAAAAGAATCTCGCGAAATGTGGGACAAACAAGGAGATAAAAATCAGCACAGTGCAGCCCATTACGGATTGTATCTGTTAAAACCTAAGTCTTCGTCGGCATTATGGGACAACGGTTTAGACAGATATACGGGAGCCGCAATTTTTATAGAGCCGCACGTGAGAAACAACACAATGTTTAAAGCCGTGCAAGACAGTCCTATGCTCGCAAAATGGGGTGAGTTTACACCATCTTTCATTATGCTTTACATTCTTCCTCTTTTAATTTTATGGATAACTTTTAACATAGTTTCAAAAGAAAGAGAACAAGGAACGTATCGTTTGCTGAAAAGCCAGGGTGTAAGTTCTTTAAAATGGATAGCAGGCAAAACGTCAGCAGTATGGATAATTACAATATTGCTGATAGTCCCCGTATTTTTAACGGCAGGAATAATATTCGGAAAAGGTGCATTTTTCACCGTCGAAAGTTTTCTGCTTTTGCTCACATATTTACTGTATGCAGGAATATTTATCCATATAGGAATTGCTGTTTCGGCATTAACAAAAAAATCTGAGATTTCAATAATCTTCCTTGTCGGATTTTGGGTTCTCACAACCTGGGTTATTCCTAAAATTACGTCAAGTATTACACAAAATATTTATCCCTCTCCTTTAGAGTCCGAATTTAAAAAAAACATAAGAGATGAAATTTATAAGAACGGAATTTTACGCCACGACATAAATCATAAAAATACGATTGCATTTACGAAAAAAGTTTTGGAAGAATATAATGTAAACGATGTTTCCGAACTTCCTTTCAATTTTAACGGATACATATTGCAAGCTGCAGAAGATACCAATAATATTATATTTGACAGACACTATGCCGAATTACATAAATTATACAAAAAACAAACAAACGTTTATACCGTAAGCGGTCTGTTTTCTCCTTTTATTCTTGCAAGACAGCTTAGTATGGGATTGTGCAAAACAGATTTATGGTCGCATATTAATTTTACGAAAGCTACTGATGAATACCGCAAATTATTCATCAAAACAATTAATGAAGACCTTATAAAATCGCCTTATAAACCGAACCAACGATTTATTCGCTCAAATGATTTATGGGAAAACATTCCAAAGTTTAAATATAAGTTACCGGGTCTCAAATTATTTTCGGAACATTACAAATACGTATATGCAATATATTTGCTTTGGTTTTTAGTTTCTGCAGGTATTTTATTATTTACGTCAAAAAAAATTAAGTTTTAAAATGATTAAACATATTCTGTATTTTGAGTGGAAGAACATTAAACGCAGTAAAATCGTAATATGGACGGCTGTCATTCTCTCTTTATTAATATTTTTGAGCATACATACAGGTAATCTTGCCGTTAAAAATCAGCTTGATGATATTAAAAAAATTAAGCAAGAGGAAAAAGAAAGACACGAAAAACTGCTGACGGATATTGAAAAAGTTGATGCGGGCGAAAAAAAAGTAAACGCTTATACAAACCCAAAAACTCCTTATATGGTAGGAGGAAAATACGGAAGCTATGATATTTTTAAAGAACCTGAAGAACTATCGTTTATCTCTATGGGGCAAAGTGATTTTTTCCCTTACCATTACAGAATATCTGTCAGAAACAGACAACTTTACTCGTTCTTGGCAGGCGATGACAGAATGGAGAATCCTCTTAATCAGCAAAACAGCAATTTCGATTTAGCTTTCGTCCTCATTTGGTTATTACCGCTGTTTGTAATAACTTTCAGCTATAACATTTTATCGTCGGAAAAAGAATTCGGAACACTTAAACTTTTAAAAGCAAGTTCAGTTTCAATAACAAAAATACTGTTGGCAAAAATATTACTGCGATTTATCATCATCACAAGCATAACAACAGTAAGTATTCTTCTGCTTTTTTATTTATACGGAGTCAATATCAGTGATAATATATCCGGCATAAGCAAACTGTTTCTCTTTATTTGTGCATATACTCTGTTTTGGTTTTTGATTTCCGCTATAGTAAACCTTTTCAGCAAAAGCTCAATTGTCAACGCCGGAATTATGTTTGCTGTCTGGCTATTGTTAATAATCACAGTCCCTGCAATACTTAATATCGTATCAAATTATAAATATCCGGTTGCTACCCGTATTGAATACGTTAACTTTATAAGAGAGGCGACTTATGAAATTGATAATAATTCAGACAAAGTATTAGACGAATATTTTTTATCCCACCCCGAACTCGGAACAAGAAAATCGAAAAATATGCCGTTTTGGGTTTATAAAAATGCTTTAAAGAATAAAATAATAAAAGACGTTTCCGGCAACTTTGTAAATCACCGCAACAGTCAGTTCAACAAACAAATTGAATTTATTAATAATTTTAAATACCTTTCTCCTGCAATTGTTATGCAGCAGGCATTAGATAAAATATCAGGAAACAGCACTTCCGATTTTTTAAAATTTCAAGCCGAAGCAGACGAATGTAACGATAAGTGGAGAATGTATTTCTTTCCTAAAATCCTGAGAGATGAATTAATGTCGAAAAATGACGTGCTAAATTTACCGAAATATCGTTAAGCCCGTAAATCTAAATTGAATTCTTGCAAAACTGCACCTTAAAATATAACAGACAGAACTTTATCTGAATAAATGAATGGTTCCTTTTGTTCCCGTTATTATTCTGTTTTCATCAACAGATGTTTGCTCGTTTTTTTTACCGCCTCTGTCGCCTTTGTATTCTATGCCGTCTTTGCCCAAAGCTTTTATCACGTAATAATAAACTCCGGGAGAACAGGTTATTCCAAAAATATTTTTACCGTCCCAACCTTCATTTATTGCTTCATCTTGGCTTTTAGTTTCCCAAACTTTTTGTCCCCAGCGATTATATATTGTTATATGAAACTCCTCCATTCCTTTTAAATTTTCTTCCGAAAATTTCCACACATCATTAATACCGTCGCCGTTAGGCGTAAAAACATTAGGAACATTTTCCAATTTTGACGGCTC
Source organism: Bacteroidales bacterium (assembly GCA_026987795.1). Classification (GTDB taxonomy): domain Bacteria; phylum Bacteroidota; class Bacteroidia; order Bacteroidales; family JAADGE01; genus JAADGE01. The sequence continues at coordinate 2,098 of JALSMF010000329.1, read as the reverse complement.
TACCGAAACTTCAATCGTAAGAGTATCATAATCGGTGCAGGCATTATCGTCAGAAACTTTCATAACAACTTCGTAAGTTCCTTTTTCAAGATATTTATGGCTTATTGTATCTTCATCTGTTCTGAGTTCAACCGGACTTTTATCTCCGAAATCCCACTCCTTTTCTGTTGCCCAGCTTGTTGTATTTTCAAACGTAACGTCCAATTTTGCTTCGCCGTTTTGTGGTGAAGCCGTTGCCGTTGCTTCTTCAACTTTAAGTATTATCTGTGTATCCTGAGGGCATCCGAAATTATTAATAACATGAAACTTATAGCCGTTCGGTCCGTAAATATCCGGAGAAGCCGAGGTATTTCCTTTTATCGTATCATTATCCTGAAATATCGGAGGCAGACCTACATTCAGTCCTTCCCAATAAGTGCCGTATATTACACCGTTTATTTCTTTAGATATCAGCAAGGTATCTTTAAAAGTCCATTTTGCGGGTTTTATATTTTCTTTAAAAACAATAACCCAGGAAAACACAAATCCGTTATCGGTATTTTGATTATCGGTAATATCGAGTGTCCAATTTCCGTTCATAGAGCAACCGGCAAAATTGTCAAAACTTTCTTCCGGCAAATAAGCCGCCGCAGGTATCGGGCTTAATGTTGTGCTGTTTATAATTCCGGAAACAGAACTGTTGCTCCAATAATATTGATACGGCGTACCGGCTTCCGAACTTGCTTCGTCATCAATCGGTTCGCCGAGATAGGCATAATTTGCGGCATCAAAATCTTTTAATATCACCGAACTGCCGTTTTCGCAAGTAAGTTTTATTTGCAAATTTCCCATATCGGAATGTTCCAAGTTTATTCCTATTGAATCAATATCTCCGATATTGTATGTTGCACCTTCCGAAAATTCGTCAAAATATAAACTTGACTGATACGGCAATACGTCATTTATTTCTTTTGCCGGATTTTCTTTTACCTCGTAAATTATTGTATCTTTCCATTCTTCAGAATATGCCTTACCTATCAGATTTGCCGAACTTCCTTTGCAAATTCCTCTTTGGTCTTCGGGCAAATCTACTTTTGTCTGTGAATAATTAGGAGGTACGGCAATTTTAAGCGGTAATATCTTAAACCCTTCCTGCAAACTTGCATCAACAACTTTTAATTTTATTCTGTATCCTCCGCCTTCGGTAAATTGGTGTGTTACAGAATCTTTATCGGTTCCGGATGTAGTTGTACCGTCATCGAAATCCCAATAATATTCGGCATTTGTTACAGGGCTTCCGCCGTCGGTTACCGTTGCTTTGAACATAATTACCGAATCGCGGCATCCGCTTAATGTATCGCCGTCCGACGGATACAGAGGAATAAGATTGCTTGTGATACTTATGTTTAATTGCGAAAAAGCAATACTCGGAACGATAAAAAGAAAGAGCAATAAAAAATTTTTCACCTGTTATATTTTTATGCAAAAATAATAAATCCTGCGAAACAAAAAAGATATGTTTTTAAACTGAAATTAATTGAAAATATTTTGTTTAAGGTTTATTTTTCAGCGACACCTTCCGGCATTGGCTTTCTTTTATTTTGTCGAAGAATAACAATTAAATTTTAAAAATTATGACAAATCAAAATTCAAATTCTCAAAAAAGAAACGGAACGGGCTTCATTATTTTAATTATTGTTTTGCTTGGTATTACTTTGCCTTTTCATTATGTGCCTTCGCATTTAAAAGTTTTTCCGAAAAATAATTTTACCTTCAGTCATACAATTGTTACGCAGGATGATATTGATAATTTGGTTGAACGGTACAACGATGCAAGTTTTTTTGAGAAACAAGCAATAAAAAACGAACCTTTTTTCAGAAAATTGACAGAAGAAGGTATTATATATGAGAAAAAGTAAGGTATTAATGCAGCACAGCGACATATTTTGTCGCTTTGATTTTTATCTTTGTAAAAAAAAGTTATGAAAGCAAAATATCTTTTACGTTACCGGTTTATAATTGAAAAATTGCAGCGTTCTCAATATTCGTCATACGAAGATATCGAACAGTATATTTTCGACAAGTTTGAAATACTCGGATTTGAACTAAGCTACTCTCA
>JALSMF010000328.1 GCA_026987795.1 Bacteroidales bacterium | reverse complement strand
TAATGCCAGGACAGGCTGCATAATCTGAATCAGCGGATTTGTGTCCATAAAATGTGCCGACAGGTTAAAAGCATCGCTGCCTCCCAATAAAAACAAGTTTGCCGTCAGGTGAACCAATAAAAACATTATTAAGAACAGTCCTGAGATACTCATAATAAGTTTTTTCCCGATAGATGAATTAATAAAGTTACTCATAGAATTTAATTTATTTTAATTTTTAAACTACTTTTGTGAAAACACACAAAAATATAGATATTTACATCTTATAAAAATGTTGCTTAACAGTTTCAACTTTATTTAAAAACATTCTTAATAACATATTCTGATGAGATATAAAAAACCGGAAAAATCTCTTTTTGTAAAAAACAGAGAGAAACTTTATAAGTTACTAAAAAACAATTCCGTTGCAATTATTAATTCGGCTGACGAAATGCCGCGTAACGGCGATCAAACTTTCCCTTACAGGCAAAATTCAGATTTCTTTTATCTTACAGGAATTGAACAGGAAAAATCAATATTGCTGATTTGCAAAGGATGTAAAACTCCGGAATTTAAAGAAATTTTATTTATTCTGAAATCTGATAAAAAATTAGAAATATGGGAAGGGCATAAACTGACAAAAGAGGAAGTAAAAGAAATTTCAGGAATTAAAATCGTAAAATACATTCACGAATTTGACGGTATATTAAGAGAACTTGTTCTTTCTTCGGAATATATTTATCTGAACCGAAACGAAAACGTAAAATTTGAAACTCCGGTTCCGTATAAAGACATTCGATTTGCAAAAGAAATACAGGAAAAATACCCTTTACACAAATACGAAAGACTTGCTCCTTTGCTTACGGGATTAAGATTAATTAAAGAACCCGAAGAAATTGAACTGATAAAAAAAGCATGTGAAATTACGACAAGTGCTTTTCATAAAGTTCTGAAATTTGTTAAACCGGATATTAAAGAATACGAAATTGAAGCCGAAATAACGGCGGAGTTTTTACGCAAAGGTGCCGGCGGACACGCATATCAACCTATCATTGCTTCCGGAAAAGGTAATTGTGTATTGCATTACGTATCAAATGATAAGATATGTAAAGAAGGCGATTTGGTGCTTATGGATTTCGGTGCGGAATATGCAAATTATGCTGCCGATACTACGCGTACAATTCCGGTAAGCGGGAGATTTACCGAAAGGCAAAAAGAAGTTTATAATGCCGTTTTGCATGTTATGAAAAAAGCAACGAAACTTATAAAACCGGGAAATACAATAAACAAAGTTAACGAAGAAGTAAACCGGTTAATCGAAAAAGAACTCGTAAATCTCGGACTTGCAAAACAATCGGAGATTTCAGATAAAGAAAAAAGAGATACCGTACGGATGAAGTATTTTATGCACGGAAATTCGCATTTTATGGGATTGGACGTACACGATGTCGGCACGAAAGACACCGTTTTTAGGCCGGGAATGGTTTTAAGTTGCGAACCGGCAATTTATATTGAAGAAGAAGGTTTCGGCATACGTTTGGAAAACGATATTCTCGTTACCGAAAACGGGCAAATCGATTTACTTGCCGACGAGCCGATTGAAATTGAAGATATTGAACGACTGATGATCAGTCAATAAAAATCGGATAATTTATTTCCGGTATTAAATCTCTTTCGGCAGCTTCGGAATACAAGGTTTTTATTGCTTGTTTTCCCGTTTTGCCCAAGTCAAGCGAATATTCGTTAACATATAAATCAATATGTTTTTTCATT
>JALSMF010000327.1 GCA_026987795.1 Bacteroidales bacterium | reverse complement strand
GTCGTTCTTTTAACGGGCAGCGGACTGAAAGATTTAAAATCTGTTCAGCCTGTTATTGAAATTCCGGATGCCGTTAAACCTGACATTAACAGTTTAGAGAATTTCCTTAATTCGCAAAAGTTATAGTTTTATCAAACAAATACAGACTTATATCCCATAATTTATTCCGACTGTAAAGAAATTTTTATTTTTAAAAACAAAACAGAACAGTCGGAAATGAAAATAAATATCAGAAATTTAAGAAAGTATAAAAAATTCGTTATTTTAGTATTCTTCCTTATTTTTTCTGCAACTCTTCTGATTTATAAAAATATTCCCGAAAAAAATACACAAGAAACTGAATTTAAGGTTTTTGACGTAGACCCTGCTTTTGCCGATACAACATTAAAGTATCTTACACCGGGAGATAAAGCAGGGCAAATGATAATTGTTGATTTAGGCAATACAGACAATTTCGTAACAGACTCCTTTACCGAGCTTTTATACAAAATTTTACCCGCCGGAGTTATTTTTAATACAGATTCATTAACACAATTTGTAAGATACGAGAAAAACATACGAAAATTTTCAAATATCAATCCTTTCGTATTATTGAAAACTGATGCAAGTTTCATTAATTTCAAAGACACGGAAAATTTTCCGAATATCGACATTTTAAATTTTATCAATAGTGATTCTGTAAAAGTAAAATACGTCAAATCCATTTTAGAAATATATAACTTACTGAATACAATACCTGTAATTGAAAATAATACAAAAAATTGCAAAAGTTTCAAAAACGAGATTTTGTTAAATAATATTTTTATTTCAGGAAATAAGCTATGGTTTGCAGACTTTTCAAATTATAATTTTACAGACAGCTTAAAATTATCCGAATTCAAAAAGTTTGTTGCAAACGGATTAAGTGTAGTTATTCTTGATGAAAAAGTTTCTTCAAAGCTGATTTATGAAATTAAAAGCAAATTCAATTTTAAAGGTCTGATTATAAAGCGAATTAATAAAAAAGACGAGAATCCGGACAGTTTACAAAAGCTATTAAATGCAGGAGCAGATATATTTATTTCGGAAAATCCGGAACAATTAAAACGTATACTTACGCAATTAATCAGTAATGAGATTAGTGCAAATATTATTGACGCAAAAATCAGAAAGATATTACTTGCAAAGACATTTTCAGGTCTTAACACAGAAAAACAATTTGAAAAAGAAAAATTTAAAGATTTATTAGAATCGCCGAATATAAAAATATCAAGACGCACTGTCTTAAAAAAATCCGTAACTGTTGTTAAAAACGAAAATAATATAATACCTTTTAAGAGCTTGAGAAATCAGAATTTTAAATTATTTGTCATAGGAAATTCAGACTTACCTGCATTCACGAAAGTATTAAAATCATATACTTCAGTTAAATCGTATTTTATTGATGTAAAAAATAAAAACAGTCTCGAAAAGTTAAAGAAAATAAATAAAACAGGTAACATAATAACTGCTTTTGCCGATATGAAAGCTGATACAAATCTTGTAAACTTACTTTTTGAGAACAACAAAGCAAAAACTAACATTGCCGTAAATTTCGGCAATACGGATAACTTACGGTATATACATAAATTTTCAGGCATAATTCAAGCTTACGACAACTCTGAAAGTTCTCAGCACTTTGCTGCCGATGCTGTTTTCGGCGGGATTACCGTAAACGGGAAGCTACCTTGTCTCGAAAAAGAATATTTTTTATCCGATACATCCTTTACCATTGAAAA
>JALSMF010000326.1 GCA_026987795.1 Bacteroidales bacterium | reverse complement strand
GGAGCAGAGGTGTAAAACATACCTAACTAAAGTCCTATTTTAAGAATGCATCGTAAATAATTAGAGTCTGCTGATTTTCCATAATTATCAATTTAAAGTCCATCATATCAACAAGATATGTTGATATCTTAGTTGAATAATATGCGATAAAATGCAAGGAATTGAGTAAATTATGCTCAAAACATTTGCATTTATGATAAACTACACTTCACAAAATCAATTGTCATTGGAACTGTTCAAGCACCCTTTTGAACAGGAGTTGGACAAGGCAAATAGATGGGTAAAACTGGCGGCAGTTATCCCATGGGATGAACTTGCCGCGATTTACGGACAAAAACTTAATGCTAACACTGGTCGTAAAAGCGTGAATATCAGGATGGTAATTGCTGCATTGATTGTTAAACACAAATTAAACCTTGATGACCGGGGGACAGTGCAGATGATTTCGGAAAATTTGTACATTCAATATTTCTGTGGGATGAAAGAATTTTCCACCAAACAAGCTTTTGACCCAAGTTTGTTTGTTGACATCCGCAAAAGGTTAGGCGGCAAAGAATTTGACAAGTTCAATTGCATTTTAATCGAAAAATCAGAAAATATGAAGCCTCATCAGAGCAGGGTCAAAACAAAATCTTCATCAAATAAAAATGATAATGAAACAGGCAGTACAGAACCGAAAAATAAAGGAACTTTGAAGATAGATGCCACAGTGGCCGATCAAGAAATAAAATACCCAACAGATTTAAACCTTTTGAACGAAGGCCGGGAAAACCTCGAGCGCATTATTGATTTACTATATATTTCAAAGCAAGACGGCACAAAGCCACGAACCTACCGGAGAAAGGCAAGGAAAGAGTTTTTATTAACAATCAAAAAGAGGAGAAAAAGCAGGAAAGATATCCGGAGGGGGATAAAAGGTCAACTACAATACATCCGGAGGGATTTAAAAATAATAGACGGGTTATTGTCAAAACCAGGCAGAGATACCGTATTGGATAAGAGGGACAAAAATATTTTGAAAACAATACGGCAAATGTACGAACAGCAAAAACTGATGTACGAAAACAAAACCCATAGCCAGCCCAACCGGATTGTGAATATTTACCAACCATGGGTACGTCCCATCGTAAGGGGAAAAGACAAGAACAAAGTTGAATTTGGTTCAAAAATTGACCTCACAGAAGTAGGGGGTTTCTGTAGAATAAACCACTTTAGCTGGGAAGCTTTTAATGAAGGGAAAGACTTAATGTCGTCAGTAGAAAATTTTAGAAAACTCTATGGACGATACCCCAGATATATTTTAATCGACAAAATATATTTAACCCGAGAGAACCGTAAATACTTAAAAGAGAAAAATATTGAAACTTTTGTGAAACCTTTGGGAAGGCCACCAAAACAGGTCAAGCAATCGCTATCACAAAAATATCGAAAAAAGAAAAAAGCAGCCGAAAGAAATCATGTTGAAGCAAAATTTGGGCAAGGGAAAAGAGGATATGGAATGAACAACATAAAAGCCCGGTTACCAGAAACATCCGAATCTATGGTGAATTCAATAGTATTTGTAATGAATTTGATAAAGTTATTGCAAATTGCGGAGAAATATAAATATTTTTCCGATGCTTTTTTGGCTTTAATTAAAAGTTGGATTATAAAATTGAAAAACGGTTTTATTTCAAATTATTTTTCAAGCTCATGGAAATATTCAACGGATACAGTACTTTAGAAAATCAGCAGACTCTAATTAGAGTCTGCTGATTTTCC
>JALSMF010000325.1 GCA_026987795.1 Bacteroidales bacterium | reverse complement strand
GGAAAAATTAATTATAATAATCAAAATTCATTGTTCTAAAACTTTAATTTATAACTAAACAAATTTATGAAACTGATAATACCGATGGCAGGAATGGGCAAAAGAATGCGACCGCATACACTTACAATTCCTAAACCTTTAATTCCAGTTGCCGGAAAACCTATTGTGCAACGGCTTGCAGAAGAAATAACAAAAGTCTCGAAATCAAAAATTGAAGAAATCGCTTTTATTATCGGAAATTTCGGAAAAGAAGTTGAAAACACATTGCTTTCCGTTGCCGAAAATCTCGGTGCAAAAGGAAAAATATATTACCAAACAGAAGCTCTCGGAACAGCACATGCAATTTATTGTGCAGAACCCTCTCTTAATGAGAAAATTATAATAGCATTTGCCGATACTCTTTTTAAAGCAGACTTTAATTTAAACGAAGAAACTGATTCTGTTATATGGACAAAACAGGTTGACAATCCCGAAGCCTTCGGTGTCATTAAAAAAGACTCGAAAGGCAATATCACTGATTTTATAGAAAAACCCAAAAAATTTGTTTCCGATGAAGCAATAATAGGAATTTACTACTTTAAAGACGGAAACAAACTGAGAAAAGAACTTAAATATTTGATAGATAACAATATACGAGGAAATAACGAATTTCAGTTAACCGATGCTCTTGAAAATATGAAAAATAAAAATATAAATTTTAAATCAGCAACTGTTACCGAATGGCTTGATTGCGGAAATAAAGATGCAACAGTTCATACAAACCAAAGAATATTACATCACACAGGAAATATAATTTCTGAAAAAAGCATACAAAAATTTTCCGTAATAATCGAGCCCTGTTTTATTGATGAAGGTGTCGAAATTCATTCATCAGTTATAGGCCCTTTTGTTTCTGTAGGGAAAAATACGATTATAAAAAATTCCGTTATCAGCAATTCAATAATTCAATCAAATTGTAACATAAAAGAAGCTGTTTTTTCAAATTCTATGATAGGAAATTATGTAAATATAAATAAAAATAAAGAAAATTTAAGTATAGGCGATTATAATACAATAAAATAAATGCTCAAAAAATATATTTACATATTACCGGTTTTGTTTATCTTTTTCTCTTGCTCAATCTTGAAAAAAAATGAAATATCTGCCGATAAGAAAGAAAAAGAGGAAATGAATTTTGTTTATTTATTTCACGAAGCCAACAAAAATCGTCTGAAAGGAAATTTAAGGCAAGCAGAACAGGAATATATAGCAGCAACAGAAATAAATCCTGAAAGTGCAGCATCTTATTTTTACCTTGCCGGAATCAGAATTGCCGAAAAAGATTACATTTCCGCACTAAACTATTCAGAAAAAGCAATAAAAATAAATCCGAATAACTACTGGTATTTGCTCGAAAAAGCAGACTTACTGAATATTACGGATAATAAAAAAGAAGCAGAAAATATTTATTATCAACTCATTAATAGAAGTCCTAAAAACGAAATACCATATATCAAATTAACAAATATTTATAAAAACAATAAAGACATAGAAAAATTAATATATGTCTATGAACTTAAACAGCAAAAAAATGAATACTCTGCTGACACTGATGTTCAACTATTTAACCTATATCTTAAAAACAAAAATTACAAAAAAGCAGAAAACGTAATTCTTCGGTTGCGAAAAAACAATCCCTATGACTATAAATATTCAGGAATGGCTGCCGAATATTATTATAGTATGAACAACAAAGAAAAAGCAGAAAAAATTTATGAAAGC
>JALSMF010000324.1 GCA_026987795.1 Bacteroidales bacterium | reverse complement strand
TTTCACTCAACGGTTTATAATCGATGTTATAATTTCCTTTACCTATCTCTTGTGCAAATTCAGATGTTCTTTCGAGTCCGTCAATTAGGTTATTTGTATATTCCGAGATTGAGGCTATTTCATTTTTTCCTTCTACTTTAAGTTTTTCAGACGGAAAGACTCCCAAGCTTAAAGGCTTTATATAGTTCTTTATGTCTTCTAAGGGCTTTACTACCGAGTTTGAGAACCTTCTGAATAATATAATAAAAATAAGTCCTATAAAGATAAAAAATAGAACAGCAGCAATAATCGCTTGCTTCTGTGCTGTTTGTTTAACTTCGGATATACTGTTGTAAAGACTGTCAATTTCTGAATCTGTGTTTTGACTTAGTGTTCTCAATTTCCCTAACAAACCTTCATCGTGTTTTTGTCCTGTCAGATTGTTAATTCTTACCAATGCGGTAAAGTTTGTTTTGTATAACTGTAAAATTTTATCAAACTCAGAGGCAGGTATTTTTCGATTTTCTGCTGCAGTATCATTCTCAATTGTCGGTTGTGCTTTTAAAAGTTTATTACAAAGCTTCAGAAACTCAGAATAATTTTTTTCGTCTCCTGACAATATGTAATTATCTGTCAGCAAAATAATTTCTGAAACAGCAGATTTTGTCTGAGGAGGAATATTTAACATTAAAATTTCTTGTTCCGTTTGTTTTAAGTCTCCTATTATTCCGGAAGTTAAGTTTCCTCTTATAAAAAGTTTATGTGTTAAATCGTAAAATATTTCTGTATATTGCTCCTGATAATCGGATATTTTAATCAATTTGTTTCTTAAAGAGTATTTTTTTGAAACAGGGTGGTTGATAAGCTCTTGATTGAGTTTTGAAAAATTTTCGGCTGTTTTATTAAACTTGTCAATATATTTATTTTTTTCTGATATAAAAAACTCGCTGTCCTCATCATACCTCAAAAAAAACTGCAGTTCATATCTTCTTAAATTAAGATTAAGTATCTTAAGTTTATCTGTTTTATGATAATACTCGTTATACCGGTTTATTTTTTTAACCGATACTATAAAAAACGAAATAATTATCAGTGTAATAATAAAAACAGATAAAGTGATAATATTAAATCTTGATTTGATACCGATATTTTGAAAAAAACTCATCGAAAATATATTTTGACGTTAGTTATATTATTGACCTTAATGATGTTTTTAACAAAGGTAATAAAAAATGTAAAATAATATAAAACTTTTTATAATACTGTCCGTTAAAAACTAAAAATACTATTTTAGCAGAAAAAAATGTTATATCCTTTTAAGTTTACCCCCATTTTAAAAGAAAAGGTTTGGGGAGGAAGAAAATTAAAAACGAAACTGAATAAAAAAGCCGACAAAGAACATATCGGCGAAAGTTGGGAGTTGTCCTGTCTGCCAGGTGCAGTTTCTGTTGTCTCAGAAGGCAGCATGGAGGGCTTAAGCTTGTCTCAATTAACAGAAAGGTATAAAGATTCTTTTACGGGAAAAAAGATTTATAAACGATTTGGCAATAATTTTCCTTTGCTTATAAAATTTATTGACGCAACAGATGATTTGTCTGTTCAGGTACACCCGGATGATTTTACGGCAAAAGAAAAACATAAGGCAAAAGGCAAAAGCGAGTTGTGGTATATAATTGATGCAGACAAAGGTGCAGAGTTAGTTTTAGGGGTTAATAAAAAACAGACAAAAGAAGGGTTCAGGAAGTTGCTTGACTCAAATAAGGTCGAACAAGCATTAAACACAGTAAAGGTAAAACCCGGAGATGTGTTTTTTATTCCCGCAGGCAGAATTCATGCTATAAAAAAAGGAATTTTACTTGCAGAAATTCAACAATCTTCAGACATTACATACAGGCTGTATGATTGGAACAGAAAAGGGCTTGACGGGAAGTACAGAAATTTGCATATTGATGATGCTTTGGATGCTGCCGATTTAAATCCGAAAAAGTCTTATTTTTCAGAGTATAAAAAAGTAAAAAATGAATTTATTGTTTGCGAATCAAACTCGCTCTTTACGGTTAATATTTTGATTTTCAACAAAGAGATTGAAAGAAATTATTTTGATATTGACAGTTTCAGAATCGTAATTTGCATAAAAGGCAGTTTTAAAATTTATTACCCGGATGAATCTGTTGAGGTTAAAAAAGGAGAAACTGTTTTAATACCGGCGGTATTAAATGAAATACGTTTTGTTCCGGAAACAGAAAGCGAACTTTTGGAAGTGTATATTGCGTCTTAAATCCCGAAGAACTGAGCAGCTTCTCTTTTTACTTTACTTATTGTATTTTCAATCGGTTTAGTATCAATGTCATTATATTGCTCAATTAAAAAAGCCGTAATAACGGTTGATTTTGATTTCGGATCAACCTTTGTTCCGGCAAGATTAATAAGCCTGGTTATTTGCTCTTTGGCATAGACTACGGCAGCCCAAGTTTCATCTGTTAAATAAAGTTGTTGAGAAAGGTTGTGACTGAACTCCTCCCTTACGGTTAACAGCATAAGCATTTGCATTTCTTTGGCAGACATATTGTGTTTTGTCAGCCTTAAAGCTAAAGTGTCGGGTCTTATTCTTTCCAAAAAAAGGATTATTCTTTCGTAGGCTTGAAGTCTGACAGGCGTTACAAGTTTATTATTTGCTTTTATAACATCGTATTTCAACTTCATCTTATCTTTTTTGGCAAAATGATTTAATATAACCATTACCGAAATCAATAAAACAATAAGCGGCAATATATATTTTAAAATTTCAAGAAAATCGTTCATTTAATCGGTTTTTATTTAAAATATGTGATAGTTATTATACAGCTTTTAAAGCACTTTCGATATCTTTTTTCAAGTCTTCTATATTTTCAATTCCTACGGAAAACCTTATTAGGCCGTCAAACAAACCGCTTTTTTCTCTTTCTTCTTTCGGAATTGAAGCATGGGTCATACTTGCCGGATGATCAACTAAAGATTCTATACCGCCGAGACTTTCCGCCAAAGTAAAAACGTTGAATTTTGACAAAAGTTTTTTTGATTCGTTTAAGTTCAGTTTAAATTCAACAGAAACTATTCCGCTGAAACCTTTCATTTGTTTTTCGGCAATTTCATAATTTTTGTGTGTGCTTAATCCCGGATAAAATACTCTTTCGACTTTAGGATGATTTTGCAGATATTTTGCTATTTGCATTGCATTTTCAGCATGTCTTTCCATTCTTACGGCTAAGGTTTTAAGACCTCTTGCCGTAAGCCATGTATCAAACGGACTCGGGTTCAGCCCTACAGACATTCTTACAAAATCAAGTTTGTCCTTCATCTCTTTATCGTTTGTAATAACGACACCTCCTATCACATCAGAATGACCGCCGATATATTTTGTCGTACTGTGTAATACATAATCTGCTCCTAAATCCAACGGGTTTTGAAAATACGGAGTGGCAAAGGTATTATCAACAACAAGTTTAACACCATGTTTATGTGTAATCTCCGCTATTGCTTCTATATCAGAGATTTTCAGTAAGGGGTTTGTAGGAGTTTCAAGAAACAACAGAACCGGTTTGTGTTTTTTAACTGCGTCTTCAACAGCGTTTACATCTTGAGTATCAATGCTTTTAAACAGTATTCCGAAATTGTTATATATTTTATTAAAAATTCTGTAAGTCCCTCCGTAAAGGTCGTTTGTTCCTAATACTAAATCGCCAGATTTCAGGGTAGAAATTATGCCGTTTGTTGCTCCCAAACCGGAAGAAAAAACAGTAGCATATTTTCCGTTTTCAAGACTTGCAAGTGTTTCTTCAAGATTTGAAAAATTTGGGTTTCCGGCTCGTGTATAATCATAACCTTTATGGACAGCAGGTGCTTCCTGATAATATGTTGATGTCATATAAATAGGCGGAATAACGGCTCCGGTTTCTTTATCAGGTTTTTGCCCTATATGTATTGCTTTTGTTGAGAATTTCATTATTTTTTTATTTTAAATTAAACGGAAAAATTATTATCTTTCATCCACTTATCGTTATACAGTTTACTTAAATATTTAACACCGCTGTCCGGAATAATTGTTACGATTACTGCCGGTTCTGTCAATGTTTCTGCAAGTTTTAATGCTGCCCATACGTTTGCGCCGCCGGTTCCTCCGCCGAATATTCCTTCTGTTTTTGCAAGTTGTCTTGCAACAGAAAACGCATCTTGGTCTGTAAACTTATACATTTCGTCAACGAGAGAAAAATCCATTGCTTTAGCTATGTGGTCTTCTCCGACTCCTTCTACGTGATATGTGCAGGCAGAGCTTAAATCATACTTTCCGGTTTTAAAATAATCATAATAAATTGAACCTACAGGGTCGGGCATAAGGACTTTAATATTCGGGTTTTGCTCTTTGAGAAACTTTGCCGTTCCGCTGATTGTGCCTCCCGTGCTTCCTGCAGCAACAAAGTGGGTTACTTTACCTTCTGTTTGTTCCCATATTTCCGGCCCGGTTGTAAGATAGTGTGCTTCAGGATTTAAAAGGTTGTCATATTGATTAATCCTGAAACTGTTCGGAGTTTCTTCAGCTATTCTTATTGCCGTGTTCACATAATGTTCGGGAGAGTTTGGTAATGCCGAGGTAGGGGTAACTACTATTTCGGCACCGTATGCCTTTAAAGCGTTTTGTTTTTCTTCGCTTACTTTATCAGGCATAGTAAGAATCGCCTTATACCCTTTTATTGCTGCAATCATGGCAACTGCAGCTCCTGTATTGCCGGAAGTGTTTTCCACAATTGTGCCTCCGGGTTTTAAAAGTCCGTTTCTTTCGGCATTGTCAATTATGTGTTTTACAATTCTGTCTTTTACGCTTCCGCTCGGATTAAAAAATTCGAGTTTAACATAAATTTCAACATTTTTTGCCGGGTTTATTTTATTTAGTTTTACAAGCGGGGTATTACCCACTATATTAAAAAGAGTGTTGCCTTTCATTTGTATATTTTTAATTGCATAAATTGCAGAGAAGAGATTAATTACATATTTAGTTTTGATAATACCTGTCAGAATATTATCCGTTAAGTTTATTATAATCGGCAAGGAATTTATCCAAACCTATATCTGTAAGCGGGTGTTTTAATAATCCGAGTATTGCATTAAGAGGAGCCGTAACAACATCTGCTCCTACTTCCGCACACTGTATAATATGTTGTGTATGACGTATTGATGCCGCAAGAACTTGTGTTTTAAAACCGTAATAGTTATACATCTCAACAATTTGACGAATAAGGTCAACACCATCGGTTGAGATATCATCTAATCTTCCGATAAACGGCGAAACATAAGTCGCTCCGGCTTTGGCTGCAAGAAGTGCTTGTCCGGGAGAAAAAACCAAGGTGCAATTTGTTTTCATACCGTTATCCGAAAAATATTTTATTGCTTTTATTCCGTCTTTTATCATCGGAACTTTAACAGTAATTTGAGAGTGCAGAGCAGCAAGCTCTTTTCCTTCTTTAATCATACCCTCAAAATCAGTTGAGATAACTTCTGCACTTACGTCACCGTCAACGATTTCACATATCTTTTTGTAATGATTTTTTATATTTTCTTCTCCTTTTATTCCTTCTTTTGCCATAAGAGAAGGGTTTGTAGTAACTCCGTCAAGAACACCAAGGTTTTGAGCTTCTTTAATTTGTTCGATATTTGCTGTATCAATAAAAAATTTCATCTTTTATAAGTTATTATTGTTTTTAAAAAATTAGTTCTGTCTGATATTATTTTAAGGTCTCAGTCTTCCGTAGTATCGAGGAAACGGTATTGTTTCTCTGATATGTTGCGTCCCGCAAATCCAGGCAACGGTACGCTCCAGTCCTAAACCAAAACCTGCGTGAGGCACGGAGCCGTATTTTCTTAGGTCTAAATACCATTCAAATTCCTTCATCGGCAAGTTGTGTTCTTCTATTTTAGAAAGCAATAAATTCAGGTCTGTTTCCCGTTCTCCGCCGCCGACAATTTCGCCGTAGCCTTCAGGTGCCAAAACGTCAACTCCTTTTGCAAGTTCCGGGTTTTCATTATCTCGTTTCATATAAAAAGCTTTTATCTGATGCGGCCAGTTATATACCATAACAGGAACGTCAAACATTCTTGTAATGACAGTCTCGTCTGACCCTCCGAAATCATTGCCGTATTCAAAATTAGCCGCAGATTCAATCCACTTCGGAATATTAGATGCTTTTATTTCAAGTTTGCGGATATCATTTTTCAAAGTATCAATTCTGTTTTGCAAAAAATTACGTTTTCCTTTTTTTACTCCTCCCGCAATTATTTTTTCTTTTTCCGTAATCTCGGTATTGCAGTCTTCAATTTTATTTTTTATTTGAATCAAATCATTTTCAAGAACTTCTATGCTTGTTTTTCCGTTTATTTTCTTTTTACCTTTAATAATTTCAACGGCTTCGTCATAAGTGAGGCGGGGAAATTTTTCGGAGATGATATTCTTAAATACCGTAATGTCTCTGTTGAGCATCTCAAGTTGAGTCTCGCAGTTTTCCAACACATCTTTTACAATGTATTTTATGAATTTTTCAATTAAATCCATATTCATATCGTTGTCATAGAAAGCCATTTCCGGTTCTATCATCCAAAACTCGGAAAGATGTCGCCTGGTTTTTGACTTTTCGGCTCTGAAAGTAGGCCCGAAAGTATAAATTTTACCCATTGCCATAGCCATTGCTTCACCGTACAGTTGTCCTGTTTGTGCCAAATATGCATCATCGTCATAAAACTTTGACGAAAAAAGTGTTGTAGACCCTTCGGCTGCATTAGGAGTAAAAATAGGCGAATCGGTTTGTACAAAACCTTCTTTCTGGAAAAAATTATTTATGGCATATATCAGCCTGTTTCTGATTTTCAAAACAGCCCATTGACGCTTTGATCGCAACCATAAATGGCGATTATCCATCAGAAATTCTATGCCGTGTTCTTTGTTGGTAATAGGATAATCAACTGAAGTTCCTATTAATTTAATTTCTGAAACGTGTAATTCGAAGCCTCCGATTTGTTTTTCATCTTTTACAACTTTTCCTTTTAGCTTAACGGAACTCTCTTGTGTCAGTCTGCCTGCAACATTAAAAACGTCATCGCTTACATCGTCTTTACTGACAATGCATTGAGCGAATCCGCTTCCGTCTCTTAAAATTAAAAATTCAAGACCTTTACTGCTTCGCCTGTTAGTTACCCAACCTTGTGTTTCAATTACTTTTTCTTCGTAATTTTTAAAGTCTTTAATTTGTATCATTGGTATAATTGTGTTTTTAATTAATCTAATTTCAAGACAGCCATAAACGCATTTTGCGGGATTTCGACATTACCTATTTGTTTCATCTTTTTCTTACCTTTTTTCTGTTTTTCCAACAATTTTCGTTTTCTGGTAATATCACCTCCGTAGCATTTTGCCGTAACATCTTTTCGTACGGCTTTTATGGTCGAACGTGCAATAATTTTTGAACCTATCGCCGCTTGTATCGGAACGGCAAATTGATGCCTCGGAATCAGTTCGCTTAATTTATCTGTCATTTTTCGCCCCAATTTATACGCATTATCTTCGTGAATGAGAGAGGAGAGAGCGTCTACACGTTCACCGTTTACTAAAATATCAAGTTTTACGA
The DNA here is from genome assembly GCA_026987795.1 of Bacteroidales bacterium. Classification (GTDB taxonomy): domain Bacteria; phylum Bacteroidota; class Bacteroidia; order Bacteroidales; family JAADGE01; genus JAADGE01. The sequence goes on along the minus strand of JALSMF010000324.1, from coordinate 5,036 downwards.
GTTTTGCTTTTCTGTAATCAGACATTTGGTAATCGAAAGAAGCGTAACCTTTTGATATGCTTTTCAGTTTATCGTAAAAGTCAAAAACGATTTCTGCTAGAGGCAAGTCAAAGGTTAACTCTGCCCGATTAGAGGACAGGTAGTGTTCTTTTTTCAATACTCCGCGTTTATCTAAGCATAAATTCATTACTTGTCCGTAATATGCAGTATCGGTAATTATTTGTGCTTCTATGAAAGGTTCCAGGATTTCTTCTATAAGTCCTAAGTCAGGTAATCCGGAGGGATTATGAACCTCGATTGTTTCACCTTTTTTTGTTTTAACTATATAAGAAACATTAGGGACTGTTGTTATGACATTCATATTAAATTCTCTGTCAAGACGCTCTTGTACAATTTCCATATGCAAAAGCCCGAGAAATCCGCACCTGAAACCAAATCCGAGAGCCAAAGAGGATTCCGGTTCAAAAGTTAAAGATGCATCGTTAAGCTGCAACTTTTCGATTGAATATCGCAAATCTTCATAGTCCTCGGTATCAATAGGATATATACCTGCAAAAAGCATAGGTTTAACTTCCTCAAAACCTTCTATTGCAGAGTCGCAAGGGTTGTCATATTGAGTAAGAGTGTCTCCCACCTTAACTTCTTTAGACTCTTTAATTCCGGAAATAATGTACCCGACATCTCCGGCTTGAAGTTCTTTTTTCGGAATTTGTTTTAATTTTAAAATTCCGATTTCATCAGCATAATAGTCTTTACCTGTATTAAAAAATTTTACGTGGTCTCCTTTTTTCAGTGTTCCGTTAAAAATTTTGAAGTATGCAATAATTCCTCTGTACGAATTGTAAACCGAATCGAAAACCATTGCTTGTAACGGTTTTTCCGGATCTCCTTTCGGTGAAGGAATATCTTTTATTATTCGCTTTAAAATTTCTTCAACACCCATTCCTGTTTTTCCGCTTGCTCCAATAATATCCTCACGCTTACCTCCGAGCAATTCTATTATTTGGTCTTTTACTTCTTCCGGCATAGCTGTTTCCATATCCATTTTGTTGAGAACGGGAATAATTTCCAAGTCGTTTTCAATAGCCATATAAAGGTTTGATATTGTTTGTGCCTGAATGCCCTGTGTGGCATCTACAATAAGTAAAGCCCCTTCACAGGCAGCTATTGAGCGTGATACTTCATAAGAAAAGTCAACGTGTCCGGGAGTGTCGATTAAGTTTAGCCTGTATTGTTCATTTTCAAATTTATAATCCATTTGTATGGCATGGCTTTTTATTGTAATGCCTCTTTCCCTTTCAAGCTCCATGTCGTCAAGAACCTGCTCCTGCAAATCTTTGTCGTAAACTGTTTTTGTAAATTCCAGAAGGCGGTCAGCCAAGGTACTCTTCCCGTGGTCGATATGTGCTATTATACAGAAATTTCTTATATTATTCACTTGTAAAACTTATATTGTAAATATTTAACTTGCAAAAATACGCTTTTTTAGTAAATAAAAAATTTTGCTTACGGTAATGAGCGGTATAAATCAGGATAACCGTTCTTTTTTTGATTTGTGAAACAAATCTATTGCCACAACAGCTGCAGTAAAACCCCAAAAAGGAACAGATGCTTTATCTGTATCAAGAAAGTTATTTAAAAAGGCGTGAATATAGTAAGTTATTAACCCTGCTAATATACTGATAACAAGTATTCGCGTATCTTTATCTCTTGATTTATAGTAAGTTTTTATCCCGGTAATTATTGTAGTGACAACAATTGCAATAAAAGTTAAAAGCCCGAACATGCCGGATTCGGCAAGAGGTCCTATATATTCGCTGTGAGCATTTCCGACATCTCCGAAATTTGTACTGATAATTGTCCTGTCGTAGGACATTTGATAGGGAGCATATTGAAACATATACGTTCCGGGCCCGAAGCCGAATACGGGTTTTTCATTAAACATTTTAAAAGCAGAGTTCCAGCGATTTATTCTTTCGAGATTTGATGCGTCGGTTGCAATATTAGTAACAGAGCTGACATGTTTTTCCAAATCAGAAGAAGAGTCTTGTCTGTTTTTTTTCATTGAATCAATAATTTGAAACTGAAACAGAAAAAATAAGAGTGTAACAGTTATTCCGCTGAAAATTAAAACATATCTGTTTATTTTTAATCTGATAATGATATAAATAATCAGAACAGCAACTATACTTATCCAAGCAGCACGAGAATATGAGAATGTAACGGCAAAAAGAAAAAGAATAACAAGGAAAATGTTTATAATTTCAAAACCTGCGTTTCGTTTTTTTATAAAAAGCCAGCCGAATAACACAGGAACAAACATTGCCAAAACAGCTCCGTAGGAAGTATGGTCGTTATAGAACGGTTTCATAACGCCTTGGGCTATTTTTTTAATAAACAAGCCCGTGCTTATATGATTATACAAAGTGTAAAAAATTACGATTACAAAGGCTGAAATATATACCCATAAAAACTTTTTAATAAAGTTTTTATCTTTGAAAAAATGTGCAGCCATAAAATACAGCGGGATAACAAACCATATTCGAGACAGCAAGAACTTGAAAGAAACAACGGGCATTGAGCTGGTTATGCTTGTAACGAGTATCCAAAATAAATTAATTAAAACAGCTATCGAAACGGGGTGTCGCAAAATCTTTTTGTCAATGGTTTCTCCTGTCAGTATTTTAAGAGTAAAAACCAGCAGCAGTCCGATTAAAAGAAGTTCCGAAGGAACGGATATATCCGTCGGTGTTTCGGGAATAAACTCTGAAATGAGAAGTGAGAGCGGAGTAAAAAAAACCGTTAAGAGAAAAGTTAATTTTAAATCAGTAAGTGCATACCACAAAATTAAAAAAATGAAAGGAACGGCAAGTCCGTAATAAATATCAAAATAAATAAGAATTAAGTTTAAAAAGATATAAAGCAGAGATGCCGAAAAAAGTAATTTATTATTTTTAAAAGCAGTGAGCATTAAGTGTTATTCTTTTTCGGCTTTTGCCTTAAAGTTTTTAAAAAAATCTGCAAACGCAACAAAAAGAACGGCAAAAATAAAACTTGAAAGTGTTGACAGGGTAACAATAAGCCAACGAACCGGTTTTGATTTTTTTTCAGCAGGCTCTGCTTTTTCAACTATATAAATATTTGACAGGTTTTGTCCGTATTCAACTCCGGCTTCTACCCATTTTCCTTTCAAATCGCTTAAGCGCTCCTGCTCAAACTCGATAAATTTTGACAGTTCCAGGTAAATATGTCCGTATTTTTTCAGACTGTTCAGTTTGTCTTCAAGATATTTTATTCCTTCTCTTGATATTTTCCCTCCGGCAATGCCTTCTGCAAGTCCGGATGTGTAAGCTGTTATTTGTTGTGTATAATCAAGGATTCCCAACTTATTTAAAGCAGTGAGCGAATCTGACATTTTTTGAATTTGCCGACTCAGTTTTTTGTATTCATACTCAACTATGAGCAGTGCATTCCAAGCTCGCCCTTTATGTAAGTTATTCAAAACGGTATCACCGTATAATGAAATTTCATTGGCAATATCTGCGGCATATTGAGGGTCTTCATCATAAACTTCTATTTTTACAGATTGAAACTTTGTTTTTTTGAAAGAAATATTACTGTTATATGTATCATAAAGTTCCGTTTTTGCAAACCTTGACGCTGTATCAATACCATAATGCTCCCACAAGTTAAATTTATCAACGATATGATTCAGAATTTCGTTTGATTGAAGCACCTGCAATAATTGCTCCGTCTCTTCTTCTTCCCCGAAAGCCATCATATTCCCTTTTGTATTTCCAAGCAAAGCCTTAGAAACCGAGACCGAAGATGCCGGGTATAATATTACCGTAGATTTATAAAGCGGTGTCATCAACAGAGATACTATAACGGATACAACTGCACCCATAACGGTAATTATAATTATCGGTCTTCTCTTTTTATACAGAAAAATCAAAAGGTCTTGCGAATCATTTGAAAAATTACTTTTGTCTGCCATAATTTCGTATTATTCGGTTATTATAATTGAATATTTCTTCTTTCCTTGCCTGAAAACAAGATATTTTTCCTTAATAAGGTGCTTTGCCGTTATGAGTTCGTCAGGGTCGGTAAATTTTTCCATATTCAAACTCAAACCGTTGTCTTTAATCAATCGTCTTACTTCGCCTTTTGATTTGAAAACCGATGTTTTTTCCGCAAGCAAGTCAAAAATATTAATTCCTTCGGATAAAACGGCTTTACTTATTTTAAAATGCGGAACACCAACAAAAACGTCATTAAAAGTTTTTTCATCCAATGCCGTAATTTGCTCTTTTGTTCCTTTTCCGAAAAGAATTTGAGATGCAGCAACAGAAGTTCTGAATGCCTCATCCCCGTGAACCATTACTGTCAGTTCTTCGGCAAGTTTTTTCTGTAAAACACGAATATGGGGAGCTTCTTTATGTTCTTTTACCAACATTTCGATATCTTCTTTTTCAAGAACAGTAAATATTTTTAAATATTTTTCCGCATCCTCATCGCTTGTATTAATCCAAAATTGATAAAATTCGTAAGGAGAAGTTTTTTCGGGGTCAAGCCATATGTTTCCTTTTTCGGTTTTTCCGAATTTGCCGCCGTCAGTTTTTGTAATAAGCGGACTAGTGAGAGCATAGGCTTTACCTTGAAGCATTCTTCTTATAAGTTCAGTTCCGGTGGTTATGTTACCCCATTGGTCTGAACCTCCCATTTGCAACTTGCAATTGTGTTCTTTATAAAGGTGTAAAAAATCATATCCCTGAACCAATTGATAGCTGAATTCCGTAAAAGACAAACCTTCTGCATCCTTATCATCGGAAGCATTCATTCTTTTCTTTACGGAATCTTTTGAAATCATATAATTAACGGTTATATGCTTTCCGACATCTCGTATAAAGTCAAGAAATGAAAACTTGCTCATCCAGTCGTAGTTGTTAAGCATCAGAGCTTTATTCTCTTTGCTTTTTGAAAAATCAAGAAACTTTTCCAGCTGTTTTTGTATTTTTTCTTGGTTACGTCTTATA
>JALSMF010000323.1 GCA_026987795.1 Bacteroidales bacterium | reverse complement strand
GAAACTTTATGTCATCTATGGATACCCTGGACGCATCTTTTGAAGAAATAAAACAAAATTATAAAAATGCAGGAGCAAAAAATATTAATGTAGGTTGGAAAGATGATAAAACAACAATATTTATTAGTTTTGATTTTACAGATACAGATAACTTAAACTCTGTATTGGAAAACTCCCGAAGCGGTTTAAGCTCAAGTATGTTGAGCGGCATTTCGGGCGACCCCGGAAAATTTACTCACAGAGGCAAAAGGAAAATTTCTTTTGATTTTCCCGAATTTAATAAAGATACTACTTCGTTTAAAGATATTGCAAGTATGAAAGACTATATATCTTTTGAAACAGTTTTTTCTTTTGACAGAAAAATTAAAAGTTTCAATAATGAAAACGCAAAACTGAGCGAAGATAAAAACAGCATTACATTCTCCGGAAAATTAGATGATATTATTAATAAAGATTATACTTTAGATACTGACATTAAATTGAAAATTAAATAATAAAAAACTTTAACCCGACTGATATGAAAACAATAAAACTATCCGCCGTAATACTTTCCTTTGGGCTTTTTATTTTCGGCTGCGGAAATAACGAAGAAGAAATCTCGAAAAAAACATCTGAAATATTAGCTGAAAAAATAATTGAAAACTCAACGGGAGCAGATATTGATATTAACCAAGACGGAGAACAAGGCAGCATTACCATTAAAGGTGAAGACGGTGAGGAAGTTACGTTTTCCGGCGGAACTAAAGAAATGCCGGATAATTTTCCGGATGACATTTATGTTGCAGAAGGCGAAATTATATCTTCAGGCTCGATAAAAAGCGGCGAAGGAGAGGTTATTACTCTTGTTATAGGAACAGACTCAAAAATTGAAGACCTCATATCTAAAGTCAGAGACGAAATGAAATCAAAAGGATGGAAAGAAGGTATGAATATGACAACAGGAGAGGGAGGGTTAGTCGTATTTTCCAAAAACGATAACAGCCTTACCGTAACATTTGCAATTGAAGATAATCAGGCACAAGCCGCATATATGGTAACTGTTCAGGAGAAAAAATAGATTTTCGGTAACCTTTTTTTAAAAAAAACGTATATCTTGAAAAAAATAAAGAAATGATAAAACATATTGTATTTATTAAAATTAAAGGAGCATCTTCGGAAGATGAGAAAAAAGAAAACTTAAAAAAACTTAAAGAGGCATTAGATGCGTTGCCTGCCGTTATACCTGAAATTAAGAATTTTCAAACGGGAATGAATATATCGGATGCCGCGACAGCTTCAGACTTTGTCCTTATCGGCGAATTTGATTCAAAAGAGACTTTAGATGCTTACAAAAATCATCCGGAGCACCAAAAAGTCTTAGATTTAATCAGCAGTATAAAAGGCAGAACAGCAGTAGTAGATTTTGAATTTTAATAAAGTTCCTTTTTTGCAATTAAAAAAAATCCGACATTCAACACTGTCGGATTTTTTATTTTAAGCTTGATTTTGTGTTACTGATTTTGTGTTACTGATTTTGTGTCAGCCAAATTATTCCGCCTATAATTGCTGCGCCGGCAAGAACTGCAAGAGTAATTTTAATCCAACTCCACGGTCTTTCTCCTTGCACTTCTCCTGTTCTTGCGTTAATCATAAATCGGTAAACTTTGTTTTTATACTTATATGCACTAAGCCATATCGGCAATAAAATATGTTTAAAAGTTGTAGACATATATTCGGTATTCATCGATGAAATTCTTTGATGGTCTCCTCCTATATCGTGTCTTATATCTTGTCTTATTACAGGTTCCATTTTTGTTTTTGCAATTGTAAAGCCGTTTTCTAAGCTTACCTGATATGTTTCCGACTTAAAGCCGCTCAGATATTTTGTATCGTAAGGCACTAAATTTTCTAAATCCCAAGGTTCTAACTTGTCAACGTATTTTCTCGGTAAAGTATCACTTGCCGGAACCATAACGTCATCAAAAAATCTGGAAACCCTTCCTCTTACGGATGTCCACCGTGTTTTTGTAACGGTTCTTGTTTTTTGTTCACCGTTTTCGTAATATGTTTCCGTTGTTTGGTAGTCATCTCCCCGTTGTCCCGAATAATTTGTTCTTGTATCGGAATCGTAAGTCCAATAAGGAGTATAAATTCCTGCTAAGTCTTCGGTTTGTCTTGCTTGTGATTTTAATTTATTCGGAGCAAACCAAAGTTTTTTAAGCCATTTTCTGTAAAGTTCAATACCCTGTTTCTTATCTATTCTAAAAGGCAGCATTGCCTTAGGAGCAATAATACTTGAAGTATGGGCTTCTTTTGATACCAAGGGGCTTCCGCAAAAATCACATTCTGAGGATACTACATTAGGGTCAAAAGTTGTTTCGGCACCGCAAGAGTCGCATTTTACGGTTGTTATCTCAATTTTCGGGGCAATATCAGCCTGGTTGTTTATATAACTTTTAAAGTCAAGCTCCTGAACAGCTTTTATTCTTTCTTCTTCGTCTATTTCTATTTTGTTTAAGGCACCGCAAAACTCACATTTCAAACTGTCTGTTCCGGGAGCAAAAGTTAATTTAGCTCCGCAATTGTTGCAGGATATTTCATTTTGCCTGCTTTCGCTTATTTTTTTCTCTTCCATATAATTTAATAATAATTTAGAAAATATAATAATAAATACCCCTGAAGAAACAAGAAATTAAAATATTAAGCAGGCGGAGGGGGCGGGGGAGGAACAGCACCGAATAAGCCTGCAATTTCAGGCACATCTGCGGCTTTTGCCCATCCGGACATTCCCTGTTTCCATACAAAAGTTTCCTTTGTTATTTGTCCTTGTGTTATCATTTGTTTAAGTGTGTCTGTATTAAAAGGTCCTTGCTGTTGTCCGTTTACGGAAACAAAATATTGTGTAACGGGTGGCGGCGGCGGTACATTTTGTTGAACTTGTTGTTTTTGGTTTTGCATCATTTGGTTCTGATTCATCATTTGCTGCATCATAGCCATACCCATCATACCCTCCATTCCGCCTCCGGCTCCGGGGTTGTTGGCTGCACCCTCCATAGCATCGGCAGCTTTCATTTGAGAATATTTATTCATATCTCCCAACATATTCATTCCGGTTCCTTCATCAAGTTTCTCTTGCAGTTTTTCTGGTAAACTTATGCTTGATACTAAAAATTTTGTAATCTCAAGACCATATTCTTTAAATTCTTCGCCAAGTTTTTTCTGACAAAATTCTGAAATATCTTTATAGTTTTGTGCCATATCAAGCAAAGGGATTTTGCTTTCGCCTACGGCATCAATGAATTGTGTAATAATTAAATTTCTTAATTCTCCTGCAATTTCATCGGTAGTAAAATCTCCGCTTGTTCCCAAAACTTCTTTGATGAATTTAACAGGGTCGTCAATTCTCATCGTATAAGTTCCGAATGCACGCAGGCTTACACGACCGAAATCGGCATCACGGACATAAAAAACATTAGGTGTTCCCCATTTTTGGTTAGTGAATTTTTTTGTATTCAGAAAGTATACTTCGGCTTTAAAAGGGCTGTTAAATCCGTGCATCCAAGCATTGAGCGTTGTAAGAATCGGAAGGTTTTTAGTCGTTAATTCATAACGCCCGGGCGGAAAAACGTCTGCAATTTTACCTTCGTTTACAAATACGGCTACCTGAGATTCTCTTACCGTCAGTTGTGCTCCGTTTTTTATTTCGTTACCGTAACGTTCAAAACGATAGGCAATAGTATCATTACTGCTGTCTAACCATTCTATGACATCAATAAGTTCTCCTTTTAATTTACTGAATAATCCCATTTTATTTTATTTTTTAGATATTATAAACTTTATTTTTTCGGGGTCTGAAAATACAACTTTAATATTTACTTTCAAATTTTTATTGACGGAATATTATTTTTACAGATATTTTCTCAGAATATTGCTCTTGCGTTTTAATATTTTAAGGGTTCTGCTTTTAAGTTGCCTGACACGTTCCCGCGTAATATTAAAATTTGCTCCTATTTCTTCTAATGTAAGTGGATGCTGCATATCTAAACCGTAATATTGCTTTATAATTTCGGCTTCGCGATTCGGCAATGTTGAGAGTATTCGTTTCAATTCGGTTGCTAACGACTGCTTCAGGAGTTCTTTCTCGGGAGAATCGGATGCACTGCTGCTTATAATGCTGTACAGCGACATACTTTCATCATCGTTAATAGGAGCATCCATTGATATGTTTTTATCTGTATTGGCTATAACTCTTTGTACGTCTTTAGGTGCAATTTTAAGCTCATCGGCTATTTCTTTTACCGAGGGTTCTCTGTGGTATTTTTGAAGCAGTTCAAAAAATGTTCTGTTTACCTTGTTTGCAGTAGTAATTTTATTAAGCGGCAAACGTACTATCCTTGAATGTTCGGCTAATGCCTGAAGGATAGATTGTCTTATCCACCAAACGGCATAAGATATAAATTTAAATCCTTTGGTTTCGTCAAATCTTTTTGCAGCTTTTATTAAGCCGATATTACCTTCGTTAATTAAGTCGATTAGGCTGAGTCCTTGATTTTGATACTGTTTTGCTACCGAAACGACAAATCTTAAATTTGCTTTTATTAATTTATCAAGAGCGTTGATGTCTCCTTTTCTGATTTTTTGTGCCAGTAAGGCTTCTTCTTCTGCCGTAACCATATCAAACTTACTAATCTCATTCAAGTATTTGTCAAGAGAAAGAGATTCTCTGTTTGTTACTTGGCGAGTTATTTTCAGTTGTTTCATGGTTTTAAGAAAAAGAATTATTAATGGTAACCAAAAATCAAAGAAATATTTTTTGTCGCATAAAAATAAACATAATTAATTTCTTAGAAAACAATATCTTATTTTTAATTTTAAAATCCGACAGATTCGGATGAGCCTAAACTTTTATTAACTTCTATGTTTTTTACGTCTTCATAAGTAAGTGTTCTTACAGCTTTCGGAGAACGTTTTTTTGCAGGGATTGATGCCATTCTCAGATTTTGTCTTCTTACGGCTTCTTCAACAATCTTTCTTATTGTTCGGGCATTTCCGAAATATTTATCTCGTTGTTTATAAAGTTTTGTTATGTATTTTTTCAGATGTTCTTCGGCTTGTTTGTCAGGTACTAAGTCTTCTTTTTTAAGCATCAGAAGGCATATTTCATATAGTGTTTCCGGCAGGTAATCATGAAATATCAGTGTTTTGTCGAAACGTGATTTTAAACCCGGATTCATTTTAAGGAAATTTTCCATATTGTCGGGATAACCGGCAACAATAACGGCAAGTTTTCCTCTGTTGTCTTCCATATTTTTTAATATTACCGCAATAGCTTCGTTGCCGTAATTGAATTGTCCTCCGCCGGCAAGGGCATATGCTTCGTCAATAAACAGCACTCCGCCTATTGCATCATCAATTTTTTCCTTTGTCTTTAATGCTGTTTGTCCGACATAGCCGGCAACAAGTCCTTCTTTTCCTGTTTCTATTATGTGTCCTCTTTCAAGTAAACCCAAAGCCTTGTATATTTTTCCGAAAATACGTGCTAAAGTTGTTTTACCGGTTCCCGGATTACCGCTGAATACTGCATGCAGAGAGAATTTATTTAATACGTCTTTTCCTGTCTCTTTATAGAATTTTACAAGTTTTATAAGTTCGTTTACTTCGTTTTTTATTTCGTTCATACCTGCCAAAGAGTTCATTTCATCGGTGGCTTCTTTCAGCAGTTCGTTGTCTGTCGGGATTTTTACGGGGCTTTTTGATTTTAAACTTTCAATTCTTCTGATATCTTCGGAAGTTATTACCGACAGTTCTTCATTTGACAGGTTGTTTACGTCATCTCTTTTCATAAGCCGCAAACCCATATTCATTTTTCCTTCATCGATTAAGGAATAGGCGAAACGTGCATTTCCGAAAGTATGATCTCTGTTTCTGAAAGCTTCGGTTAATGTTTTGCGAATCAGTTTTGCTGCATCATCGGTTAAGGAAACGTTTCTTTTTTCGGCAGCATAAAGGGCAATGTTAAATAATTCATCGGGAGTATAATCGTCAAAATGAAAAAAATATTTTATACGTGATTTAAGACCGGGATTTGAATTTATCATAAACATTGTTTCTTTAGGATAACCTGCCATCATAATTGCAATGTCTTTTTCGCCGTCACTCATTTCTTTTACGAGCACCTCTATTACTTCTTTTCCGAAATCTTTTTTGTCTTCGTCTGAGCGTGCAAGCATATATGCCTCGTCAATGAATAAAATACCGCCTCGTGCTTCTTTCAGGGCTTCTTTTACTTTTGGTGCCGTTTGCCCGATAAATTCACCGATTAAATCGGCTCTGTCAACTTCGTGAACATGACCTTTTGATAATAAGCCTTTTTTTTGATAGATTTTTCCGAGGAGCCTGACTACCGTTGTTTTACCGGTTCCGGGATTTCCCGTAAAAACGCTGTGGAGCATTATTTCTTCAGTGTCGTTGAAGCCTTTTTCTTTTCTTAATTTTAAAAAATCAATGTAATTTATGTGGTCTTTTACTTTTTGTTTTATTGTTTTAAGACCTATAAGACTGTCCAGCTTGGCTAAAAGTTGTTCAAGACTTTCGGAGTTGTCGGTATGCGGAATGTTTTTTTCCGGAATTTCAGTATTTTTTATAACAGGTATTTCTCCCTCAACGTTATCTTTGCCCATTGAAAACCACATTGAAGAAATAAGAGTATCCATAAATACAACTTCTATTCTGTATTTATCATCCTTCCAAGACCCCGGAACTGTATTTCCCCAGCCTCTTTCGTATGTAAATATTTTATTTTTACTTCCGTTCGGGATGTGTTTCAGCGTGTCAATTTTAGCTTTGTGCTGACCTGCATCATCGTAAATATTTATAAAATATTCAAGATAAAATTCTTTGTTTGTTTTAATTTTAAAGTCAATTTCAATCCAGATGTACCGAGTTTTATCTTTTGAAAATGTTTTAAGATATGTTCTTTTTGTTTGTTTCCATGCATCAAAGTCTCCTTCGTAAAGTTTTATTGAAACAATATCAAAATACGGATTGTAGTTTTCGGTAACTTTGCCGATATCATAGATGTAAAAAGAATGTGTTCCTATTAACTCTTCGCTTGTAAATGCCAGGCATTCATAATTTCCGGCTTTCCAGTATCCTCCGGCATCTTCAACACCCCAACTTTCATAAATATAGGCGATGTTATCTTCTTTTTTTATTGTAACGTTTTTGCTTAAATTACATATTTCTGTTCTTTTTTTATCTGTAATTTTAATTGTTTTTATTCTTACCTTTACTGTTTGGTCTTCTTCGTCAAATTTTTTATTGTAAATTGCAAGTTCAGATCGTAAATATGATATTTCATTTTTATCAAAGACTCGTCTGTATTTTTTTGACGAGTCAACCATCCATTCTGAAGAGGCATATACTTTCAGGGACTTATATTTTAAGTTTTTAGGTTTCAATTTTTTTATTTACAAAAATAACAGGAAAAAAATTGTAAAAAAATTCTATTTGATAAGTAAAGATATTTATTTTGGGAGTATTTTAACATAATATTTAAAAACGGAATAACTTTAAAAGGAATTTGTTAATTTTGGTCGTTATATGAAAGAATTAAAGCCTGAGGAAATACAACTTTTTATTGATGCCGTAGCCAAACATTCCGGTTATGACTTCAGCGAGTATTCAATAAAATCGTTCACACGAAGAGTTCAGAAGTTGTTGGTTGATTACAGAACAGATATTCCGGGACTGATTAAAAAAGTGTCTGAGAGTTCGGAGTTTCTTGAAAGTGCCGTTAAGAACATAACGGTAAATACTACCGAGATATTCAGAGATCCGGGAATTTGGCAAGTTATAGATAAAAAAATACTTCCCGCTTTTAAAAATGAATTACGGATTAATATTTGGCATGCCGGCGCCTCTACGGGGCAAGAGGTTTACACAATGCTTATTTTGCTGAAACAACACGGATTGTATGAAAAATCTAAAGTTTACGCTTCTGATATAAATTCTGATGTTTTAAAAGTTGCCGAATCGGGTAAATATAAATATCGTGAAATAGATGAGTATATAGATAACTTTAATAAAACGTATGAAAAGTCTGAAACAAAGTATGATATAAATGATTATTTTAAAATTTCAAGGACAAGGAATTTGGTTAAAGTAAAGCCTTTTCTGCTTGATAAGGTTCAGTATAAAGTTCATGACTTAACTAAACTGACAAATCCTTTTGCGGTTAAGTATAATATGATTTTTTGTCGAAATGTTTTAATTTATTTTAATCATGACCTGCAAAACAGGGTTATAAAACTTTTTGAAAATTCTTTGTTTACAGGCGGAGCACTGATAATAGGGAAGCATGAAGGGATTTTGGGAGATATTGCTGACAAATTTGAGAAACACGGAACAATTTATATTAAGAAATAAAAATATAAGTTAATACAGTTATACAGTTTTTGCATTACATGTCGGATAAGAGAATATGAATTAATGAAAAACATAACTTTTATTGATACGGAAATAGGCAAAAAATCAAAGCAAATTGAGGATATAGGTGCTGTAAAAAACACAGGTGCTTCTTTTCATTCAAATAACATCTTTAAATTTAATAATTTTATCAAAAATTCCGATTTTATTTGTGGTCATAACATAATGGAACACGATTTATGGTATTTGGCTGATAAAATAGAAATTAAACAGTATAATTATATTGACACTTTATTTTGGTCTCCTCTGCTCTTTCCCGTCAAACCCTATCACCGCTTGTTAAAAGATGATAAATTACAAACCGAAGAACAAAATAACCCATTAAGTGATGCCATTAAAGCCAAAGATTTATTTTTTGATGAGGTTGATAAATTCAAAAGTTCAGATGATGAATTAAAACAAATATTTTACTTCCTTTTAAAAAATAAAAAAAGGTTTGCCGGATTTTTTAAGTATGTTGATTATAATAAGCCTATAAATATTGATATTAAAAAGCTTATTCTAAAAAGGTTTAAAAATAATATCTGTGAAAATGTAAGTTTAACAAACATTATTAATCAAAATCCGGTTGAATTATCTTATAGTCTTGCATTAATAAATGTCAAAGATAAATATTCCATAACGCCCCCTTGGATTTTAAAACGTTTCCCTGATGTTCAGCGAGTAATGTTTTTATTAAGAAACAATCCTTGTATTAAAGGTTGCAACTATTGCAATAAATCACTCGATATTCACACCGGTTTAAAGAAATTTTTTGGTTTTGATTCTTTTAGGACATACAACGGTAAACCTTTACAAGAAGAAGCAGTAAAATGTGCTGTTGAATATAAATCGCTGTTAGCCGTATTTCCGACCGGCGGCGGAAAATCGCTTACTTTTCAATTGCCTGCCCTTATGCAGGGAGAAAGTGTTAAAGGTCTTACTGTGGTAATTTCCCCTTTGCAATCATTAATGAAAGATCAGGTTGACAATCTTGAGAAATCCGGAATTGTCGATGCTGTTACAATCAACGGACTTCTGGACCCCGTTGAAAGGGCTAAATCTATTGAAAGAGTGAAAAACGGTTCAGCATCAATATTATATATTTCACCTGAATCACTTCGTTCAAAAACTATTGAACATTTATTATTAGGCAGAAATATTGTTCGTTTTGTAATTGATGAAGCACATTGCTTTTCTGCTTGGGGACAAGATTTTAGAGTGGATTATTTATATATAGGAGATTTTATTAAATCATTAAAAGAGAAGAAAAATATTGAAGATGATATTCCTGTATCTTGTTTTACGGCTACTGCCAAGCAAAATGTTATTGAAGATATAAAAAACTATTTTAAAGAAAAATTAGATATTGAACTCGAAATTTTTAAGACAAAATCTGCCAGACAAAATTTAAAATTTAAAGTCTATCCAAAAGAGGACGAAGAAGAAAAATATAATACTGTTCGCGATTTAATAGATAAGCATAATTGTCCCACAATTATTTACGTTTCGAGAACAAGAAAAGCATATGAGCTTTCCGAGCGACTCTGCAATGACGGATATACAGCCAAGCCTTATCACGGAAAGATGGATAACGATGAAAAAATTACCAATCAAAATGCTTTTATAAACGGTGATATTGATATTATGGTAGCAACCTCAGCTTTCGGGATGGGAGTAGATAAAAAAGATGTCGGAATGGTTATTCATTATGAAATATCCGATTCTCTGGAAAATTATATACAGGAAGCAGGACGAGCCGGTCGTGATGAAAATATTGAAGCCGAATGTTATGTATTGTTTAATGAAGAAGATTTAAGCAAACACTTTATTTTGTTAAATCAAACCAAACTAAATATAAAGGAAATACAACAAGTTTGGAGAGCTATTAAAGAATTAACTCGTTTTCGTTCAAAAGTATCAAATTCTGCATTGGAAATTGCCAGAAAAGCAGGTTGGGATGATAGTGTTGCAGAAATTGAAACACGTGTTAAAACTGCTGTTGCAGCATTAGAAGAATCGGGTTATATAAAAAGAGGACAGAATGTGCCTCGTATCTTCGCAAACAGCATTTTGACAAAAAACGTTCAAGAAGCCGTTGATAAAATAAATAAATCTTCCAAGTTTAATGAAAGACAAAAACAACAAGCCGTCAGAATTATAAAAAAACTTTTCTCAAGTAAAAACCGAAAAAAACCGACAGATGAAGATGCTGAATCAAGAGTTGATTATATTTCCGATTATTTAGAGATTGTAAGAACTGAAGTGATTGAAGTAATTAATTTGCTGCGTGAAGAAAAAATATTGGCAGACACCAAAGACCTGACAGCTTTCATAAAATCAGGCGAAAATAAGCGTTCACGTAAGATACTTAAAACATATATTGACATTGAAAAAAGCTTATTTTCAAAAATGGAAAATGAAACTAAAACATTTTATATAAAAAAATTAAACGAAGATATTGAAAGTGAAAATATAAAAAACACATCACCTAATAAAATTAAGGTAATTTTAAATTTCTGGGTCATTAAAAATTGGATTAAAAGAGAATATAAAGATTTTTCAAAAAAACATATTTCAATCATTTTAATACAAGAAAAAAAAGAATTAAAAGAAAAATTGGAATTACGCCAAGAAATTTCAGGTTTTATAATTGACTATCTTTTTAATAAAATCATATCAAACCCTGACGAGTATGATTCCGGAGCGGAAAATATTTTAGTTGAATTTTCTGTTCTCGAACTGAAGTCTGCCTATGAAAAAAATAACGGATTTTTTAAAAAACAAATTAATATAAAAGATATTGAAGACACCCTTTTCTATCTGTCAAGAATTGATGCCCTGAAAATAGAAGGCGGTTTTTTAGTAATCTATAACGGACTCTCTATTGAAAGAATTGAAAAAGATAATAAAAGAAGATATAAGACTAAAGATTATGAAAAATTAAAACAGTTTTATGAAAATAAAGTACAGCAAATACATATTGTAGGCGAATATGCCAAAAAGATGATAAATGAATACAGAGAAGCTCTACAATTTGCAGAAGATTATTTTCAACTAAATTACAAAATATTCTTAAATAAGTATTTTAAAGGAAGTCGACAGAAAGAAATAAAAAGAAATATTACTCCTCGAAAATTCAGACAGCTTTTTGGTCAACTTTCTCCGGCTCAACTAAAAATTATAAATGATCAAGAATCAAAATATATAGTTGTAGCCGCCGGACCCGGTAGCGGAAAAACACGTTTGCTTGTTCATAAATTAGCTTCATTACTGTTGATGGAAGATGTAAAACACGAACAACTGCTGATGCTCACTTTTTCACGTGCAGCTGCCGTCGAATTTAAACACAGATTACTGAAATTGATAGGTAATGCGGCTAATTTTATTGAAATAAAAACATTTCATTCTTACTGCTTTGATTTGCTCGGAAAAGTAGGAGATATTGAAAAATCAGACCGAATAATAAAAACTGCTGTTGAAAAGATTAAAGCCGGTGATGTTGAACCCAATCGTATTGCCAAAACTGTTATAGTAATAGATGAAGCACAAGATATGGATGCAGACGAATATGAATTGGTTTCTGTTTTGATGGATTATAATGAAGATATGAGGGTAATTGCTGTCGGAGATGACGACCAAAACATTTATGAATTTCGCGGGTCAAGTTCTAAATATTTGGAAAGTTTTATAAAAGATAAAGGAGCTGAAAAATATGAATTAGTTGAAAATTACAGGAGCAAAAAAAATATTGTAGAATTTGCCAATCTGTTTGTTTTAAAAATCAAAAATCGTCTCAAAACAAATTCTGTAAATCCTGTTCAAAATGAAAACGGCTCGGTTGAAGTTATTCAATACAAAACAAAAAATTTAGTAACACCTCTTGTAAATAATATTATTCAATCAAATTTATCGGGAACAACCTGTGTATTAACCAAGACAAATGAAGAAGCATTACAAATTGCCGGATTGTTAATTAATGAAGGATATCCCGCAAAATTGATTCAAACAAACGATGGATTTTTACTTTATAATCTGTACGAAATACAATATTTTATTTATTGTTTAAATTTAAATGAAAACGATTATACTATTCCTGATGATAAATGGAAAGAAGCTAAAAGAAAATTAGTCAAAAGATTTGAAAAAAGTTCAAAATTAGATATTACTGTAAACATCATTAAAAATTTTGAAATAACAAATCCTAAAAGAAAATATATCAGTGATT
>JALSMF010000322.1 GCA_026987795.1 Bacteroidales bacterium | reverse complement strand
TAATAAAAATTTGTCAGAAAGATTTTCTATTATTTTATCTAACAACTGTTTAGTTAATTTAACTGAACCTAAAAAGCCGAAATTGCATTTTTGAGCATCGATTTTTGTAAGCTTCAAAATATCAATATCATCATCTGCACTTTCAAATTCCTGAAAAATCATTTCTCTTTCGTCAACTGTTAAATCATCACCAAAAAATAATATTCCATCACGCATTGTGTAAAGTACAGAACGCCCGTTTTGCTTTAAAACTCTGCCTGCCGTGTTTAAAAGGTTCTGACTTAAAAGTGTGTATGGGTTTTCGTGGATTTTTATATAGGATAGTTTTAAGTCAACAATCTGATTTATTTTAGAAAGTTTTTTTTCTGCTTCTTTATAAAATGATTCTACTCCGTCCAGTTCATTAATTGAAGCCAATCCGTCAGCTAAATTACAAAGGGGTTCAAGAATTTCTGTTAAATGATGAAAATTCAGGGATACTTCATATTGATTTTTCAAAACTTCTGTACCATCTTCTGTCGAAAGAGCTAAGAAATATACATCATTTTTAAATGTCTGAAACTCCGGAAAGAAATCCGAAACATTAAATTTTTCAATTATGCTGTCAATTTTTTGCAAAGCATTATTCAAGTTTACACCTGTTAGTTTATTTGCATCGTGAAAAGTAAAACCCAGAATAAAGGTTTTGAGATACTTTTCAATATCAATATTTTTAATCAATTCTTTTTTAATGCAATATTGTTCGTAAACAAACAAAGACGGAATTAATCCGTTCAATATATGAATATGACAAGGCATATCATACAAGTCAGCCTTTATCAGTTTACCGTTTTCATCATTAAACCAACCTTTTGCTGTAATAATTTCCTTAAAGTTCAAAATACCTTTAATAACAGTATCAAAATATTCTTGAACTGCGCTTTGAAAAATTGCTGTTTCAAAGTATTCTTCTGTTAGTTTATAATTCATATATTTTGTATTTAATATTTCTCAACACTACAAAAAAAATCAGGTATTCCCTCACTTGTTAATGATTTCCCCTTTCTAACCGACAAAGGCGAAACATATTTAAAATACTTCAAACCGTTGTTC
The DNA here is from genome assembly GCA_026987795.1 of Bacteroidales bacterium. GTDB lineage: Bacteria > Bacteroidota > Bacteroidia > Bacteroidales > JAADGE01 > JAADGE01. The sequence goes on along the minus strand of JALSMF010000322.1, from coordinate 685 downwards.
GAATTTCTTAATGCTTTTCCAATTTTTAATACTGTATCTAAACTCATTTTTAAATATTTTAAAGTTTATTTTCCTTTTCTACCCCACAAAACCCAAACCCCAGCGAATTCATACTCCCGAAGCCTGCATTCATTCCAACTTCTATCACTTTTTTCGGTGCTGTGAGTTCAAACTCATAATTGTAGGCTTTTACTTTTGTTTCGGAGCTTGTGCCGCCTTTTATGGTTTGCATTACGGTTTTGGGCAATATGTTTAATATTTTAAATTCCAACTCGGTAGCATCTAATCCGGCAACTCCTGCTGCTTTGCATTTATCGGTCAGGTTTTTCAGAAAAAGCTCCTTGTATTTTTCGTGCAGCGGATTCATATATTGCTCGTATTTTTTCTCCGGCACATCCAAGCCCAGAACAATACCCGTTAACGACTTTACTCTAAGCATAACCGGTTTATTATCTTTTACTTCAGCATCAAAATAGTCGTTTCGCAACATTTCAATGTTTTGCACTTTCATCTTTAGCCCCGAGTCCTTATCGCCGATAAAAACATCTTGGTCGGCAAACAAGCCGGCAACAAATTTTTCAAGCTGAGTCGGCAATTGAAAAGATATTGTCAGGTAGGCTTTCCGTGCCCATATTTTCATTTTACCGGTATTTGAAATTATTTTCCATGTATTTTTCGGAAAATT
>JALSMF010000321.1 GCA_026987795.1 Bacteroidales bacterium | reverse complement strand
TACTGCTGAGTGCTTCTACCCAAGCATTCTCGGGGAAGGCATCTTCTGAACTTATAATCTTAACCTGGTCGGCATTTTTAAGTTTAAAGTTATAGTCAACAAGCTTGCCGTTAACTTCGGCAGCTTTAAAGTGTAAACCTAATTCGGTATGTATTTGAAAGGCAAAATCTAAAACAGTTGCATTTTTCGGTAATTTAACAACCTCGCCTTTAGGTGTTAGTGCATATATTTCTCTGTGTTGAGGTCTTATAAGCTCAATAGCTTCTTTTTTTGTTAAATCTTTATTGTTTAATATTCCTTTAACTGAATTTACCCACCTGTAAACATTTTCGATATGTTTGTTTTTATAATCTGAAGCAAAGCCTTTAGTAGAAACCAAATGCATATTTTCTGTCATAATTTGCACCTCTGCCCACTTTCCTTTATACATAATGTCAGCTATAAGTGCTTGAAAACCGTTTGATTTAGGTGTTGAAATCCAGTCTTTAAATGTATGTTGGCGGGCAGGAAAAATATCGGTAAGAGAAGAGTAGGCAATGTAGCACTGTTGTTTTTCGGAGTAGCTTTTCATCGGTGTAATTATTATTCTCACCGAATTAAAATTATGTATATCTTTAAAAGGCATTTTTTTGGTTTGTGTAATTCTCCATGCCCTGTATAATGATCTTTGTGTTATTTCTATTCTGTATTTGAATTTATTTTTAGGAAAATCTGATTTTATTTTTTCGGAAATCTCATTAAGATATTTTATTCTTTCTTCATGATACTTTTCTATTTTACCTTTTGTTCTTTGATATTCAAAAGGCATTCTGTACATAAAACTTAAATCTTCCAGTTCTTTTTTAATATTGTAAAGTCCCAGAAGATGTGCCAAAGGGGCATAAATATCATAGGCTTCGGCAGTTTTTATCATCTGAGAGTTTTCGCTGATACCTTCAAAAGTTCTCAGGTTATGAAGCCTGTCGGCAATTTTAACGTATGCTGTTCTTAAATCTGACGACATACTGTTAATGAACTTTTTAAAAGTTTCGACCTGAACGGTGCTTTCGGGGTCAAAAACTTCAAGTATTTTTGTAACGCCGTCAACTATTCCGGCTATATCATCTCCGAATTGTCTTCTTATGTCTTCTATCGTGTATCTTCCTTTGCTGTCCTCTACCACATCGTGTAAGAGGGCTGCGGCTGCACTTGTTGTTCCTAAGCCCATTTCAGTAGTAATTATTTTTGCAACGGCTATGGGGTGGACTATATAGGGTAGTTTTTGACCGGTTTTTCTGAATTGTTTTATGTGTGCAGTATCTGCAAGTTCAAAAGCATCGGTAATAATTTTCAGAGATTTCGGATTTTGTAATCTGGGTGATGAGTCAATAAGATCCTTAAATTGTTCTTCAACAATTTTTCTTTTTTCTTTGTATGTAAGTTCTTTTATACCCATTTTACCAAAAAAGAAAACAGATTCCGAAAAATCTGCTTTGAATAAAGTTCAAAATTAAAACAGTTTTTTAATTTAAGAAAAATGTATCGTAATATTTAAAAGCATTTTTTACCGAATTATTATTTTATAATAAGTTGACTGCAATTAATAAACCAAAGTTACGTAATTTTTTAATTTAATTATTTTTCCGGATGCATTTTTGAATGTTAAAAAATACAGATAGGAAGATACAGGTGCTAATTTTCCGTTTTTTAACCTTCCGTTCCACCCTTTATCTGGGTTGTCTGTTTCAAAAATAATATCTCCGTAATGTCCGTATATTGTTAATTTGTAAGATTCTATGAAGGCAACTTTTGGT